>VAYF01000169.1 GCA_005883885.1 Actinomycetota bacterium
GCCCGCGTCGCGGAGCCCCGGGACGTTCATGTACACCTCGCTCGGCCACACGTCCTGCACCACCGAGGTCGGACCGGCTCCGAACGCCTCTTCGATCGAGCGCGACAGTTGGATCGGATCGAGCCGCACGCCGTTCACCGCATCGGGCAGGGGACACTGGCCGTGATCCGCGGTGACGATCAGGAGGTACTCGCCCGGGTACCGCGCCTCGAGCTCCTCCACCAGCCGCCCGAGCTGCTCATCGACGGTTCGCAGCATCAGGCCCTCCCAGTCGGAGTACATGTTGTACACGTGCCCCGTGTAATCGGGCGACTTGTACGTCGTGTAGAGGAGCGACGGACCTCCCGCCCCGATCGGCTCGGAATCGAGCGTCGCGACGAGCAGATCGTGCTGGTATTGCACGACCGGCGGGCTACAGCAGGGCGATCGACCCCCGCTCGGGTCGAACTGCCGGTCCCATCCAGATGAGGTGAGGGTCGCTTCCTCCGCTGCGAAGTCCGTCTGATGCGCCTCGAAGACATCGAGTCCGGGAGTGGTAGCGGGGAGCCTGAAGAGGGCCGGGTTGTGCGGGGCCCAGCTCCCCGTCCCCTCGTTCCAGTACACGCCGACGGGCTTCTGGTCCGCCCCTCGGTTGGGCCCGCCGAAGCCGATCATGCCCATGTGCCACACCTGGTAGCCCACTTCACCGACCCACACCCGGTTCCCGCTCGCGTCGGAGTACAGGTCGGCGAGCGTGGGCACGAGGATGTCGGACGGATCGGCGTTGCCCGGTTCCCGGTACGTCTTCCTCGAGCCGCTCGCGTCGGCCCGGATGTTGTGGCCGGTGATCCCGTGCGTCGTCGGGAAGGTCCCGGTGCCGATCGTCGCGTGCGCACATGCGGTGATCGAGGGGAACGAGCCGGTCAGTGCGTTGCGGTAGGTGGCGCCTTCGCCCATCAGCCTCTTCAGGTGCGGCCACTTGTTGGGCCAGTGCCGAAGGACGTTCCACCCCCCGCCGTCGAAGACGTAGGTGACTACGATCTTCGGGGTGCGTCCGGTGACGGAGAGACCCGGGAGCATGCGGCCGGCACGCCCGCCGGGCCAGCCGTCGAACCCGATCAGCCCGGCGGTCGTCGGCGCGAGGTCTGCGAGCGAGACCCGCTCGGCGGAGTCGGACCGCCGCACGATGCCGGGGCCGTACACGACGAGCGGGATCCGCTCGAGATACATCCAGACCGAGGCGTGGCTCGTCCGAGGATCCTGGGGAACGAGCGAGAGCGACTCTGCCGCGTAGTTCGCGCTGTTGAACGGGGAAACCAGCAATTGGAGGTCGCCCGAGCGTCCTGGGTGGTACGCCCGACGGACGAGTTCCATGTACTCGGCGCCCAGATCCCTCGCGGCTGCCTCCTGGACCGCGCCGGGATCCGGACGAGCAAGCGTGGTCGCGACACGGCCGAGCGCGGCGCCACCGGCCACCCACGCGAGCCCACCGAGCCCCGTCCACACCAGGAACCGGCGACGGGACGGGTCATGGTCGCCACCGAGGTACCCTCGCCCGGCCGCCCACCGGATCAGCAGCAGCCCGATGATCCACGTGGTGACCCCGGCAACGATCCCGGTGATGAGACTTCCGAGCGCGACCACGACGGCGGCGACGGCTCCCCCCACCAGGGCGAAGGCGAGGAGCGAACGAGGGAACGTGCGCGTAGCCACGGACAGGTATGGTGGCAGAAGACCACGGCAAGGTCAGCGCCGGAGAGGTTGGGTTCCCGTGACGACCGCTCAGGTGCGTTTGCGCTGGAGATCGAGGAACGGCAACGGGACCACGGTCGCGGCGACGTTGCCCCGCTCGCCTTCAACGCTGTATTCCACCGAGACACGGGAGCCCGGCTTCTCGAAGGCCTTGTCGAGGGAACCGAGGCCAACCATCTTCTTGATCGTCGTTCCCCACGTGATCGACGTCGCGCGTCCAACCTGCCGACCTTCCCGGTAGACCGGGACGGGTGATCGATCGACGAACGGCGAGATCATCGGTGCGAGGCCGTGCTTCGCGAACATCCCCTCGATCCCGGCCCAGTCCAGCTCCAACCCGACCAGGCGCCTCGCGGGACCCCCGGCGGCCCGCTCGGCCAGGAGCGCCCGCTTCCCCGTGAACGCGGCGGTTTTCCCGAACTCGACGAGACGACCCAGACCGATCTCGAACGGGGAGTAGGTCTGTTCCGGGCTGATCGCATGACGCGCGCTGGTGTATTCGGCATCGATCAGGATCAATCCGGCTTCCACCCGGGCGACGTCGAGCGCTCGGATCCCGGCGGGGAAGATCCCGAACGCCTCGCCCGCCTCGAACACGCGGTCCCAGACGGCGATCGCGCCCGCGACCGGGATCCAGAGCTCGTACCCGCGGTCGCCGGTGTAGCCCGTGCGGGTCACGCTGACGTCCACATCGGCGATCGAGGTCCGTCGGTGCCGGAAGTAACGGAGGTCGGTCCAGTCCTCGCCGGTCGCCGATTCGAGAACCTCCCGGCTCAACCGTCCTTGCAGCGCGAGGGCTGCGAGATCCTCGGTGACATCCGAGACGCCCACGTCCAGCGTGGTCGCGTTCATCAGGAACCAGCGGTAGCACGGGTCCGCCGACGTGATGCGGTACACGTCGGCCTCGAGCCGGGTGACGGTGCCGTCGTCGAGCACCTTCCCGTCCTCGTCGCACCACGGCGTGTAGAAGACCTGGTCGATCTGGAGCTTCGAGACGTCACGGGTGAAGATCCGGTCGAGGAGCCGGGCGGCGTCCGGACCCTCGACGACGTACTTGTAGAGCGGGCTGGTGTCGATCACGGCGGCGGCCTCACGGATCGCGCTGTACTCGATGTCGTGGAAGTCGGCGTATACCTGGGCGGCGAGATACCCGGCCCATTCTCCCCAGACCTCATGGCGGTTCAGCTCCCGCTGCCGCTCGTAGAAGGCGGTCCCGACCGACACCAGCGACCCTCCTCGGATGTGTTCGCGCGAGAGCCTACGCGAGCGTGTGTGGAGCCGTTCCCGGCCGCTTGACCTGCAGTCAAGGCCCCGTTGGTGCGGCATGGAGGCCGCGGCTAGCATGAGCGCACGAGCGCGAGCGCGCCCACGCCGGCGGCCGTGCGCCTCCGGTCACCGGAGGGGGATCCGAATGGCGAAGCGGTACGACGCGGTCGTGATCGGCGGCGGCCACAACGGGCTGGTGAACGCGGCCTACCTCGCCCGAGCCGGGCTCAAGGTCCTGGTGCTCGAGCGTCGTCACCTCCTCGGCGGCGCGACCCTCACCGAGGAGATCGTCCCCGGGTTCCGCTTCTCGGTGTTCTCCTACGTCGTGTCGTTGCTGCGGCCCGAGATCATCCGCGAGCTCCAGCTTCCGAAACACGGATTGGAGATCCTGCCGCTGGACGGGACGATCACGCCGCTCGACGACGACTACCTCTGGCGCGTGAACGATCACGGAGCGACCGTCCGCGAGCTGCGCCGTTGGTCGCTCAACGACGCCGAGGCCTACGAGGAGTACGGCCCCCTGATGGCGGAGATGGGCCGGTTCATCAAGCCGATCCTGTCCGTCCCGCCGCCCGACCCGGGCAGGCTCTCGCCCGGGGAGTGGATGCCGCTGACGCCGCTCGCGAAGCGGTTCCGGAACCTTCCCAAGCGGCTGCAGACCACGTTCATCCAGTTGATGACGATGTCGGCGGCCGACTTCCTCGATCAGTGGTTCGAGACCGAACCGTTGAAGGCGACGATGAGTGCGAGCGGGATCATCGGGACGTTCCAGGGACCGCGTTCGCCTGGCACCGCCTACGTCCTGCTGCACCACTACATGGGCGAGATCGACGGGGCCTTCCGCGCCTGGGGCATCCCTCGCGGCGGGACCGGCGCGATCGCGTACGCGATCGCCGGGGCCGCGTTGGCTGAGGGCGTGGAGATCCGCACGGAAGCGCCCGTCGCCCGGATCAGGACGCAAGGAGGGCGCGCGACCGGCGTGGTGTTGGATTCCGGCGAGGAGATCGACGCGGGCGTCGTGATGTCTTCGCTCGACTCCCGCTGGACGTTCATCACGCTCCTCGACGACTCCGTGCTCGATCCTGCCTTCAAGGCCGAGGTGCTCCGCTACAAGTACCGCGGTTCATCCGGCAAGGTGAACCTCGCACTCGACGGTCTGCCCGAGCTCGCGTGCAAGCCCGGCAAAGGGGAGTGGCTCCGGGGCGCGATCTCGTTCTCTCCGAGCATCGACTACATCGAGCATGCGTACGACGACGCGAAGTACGGACAGCCCTCGGCGCGCCCCTACATCGACATGATCATCCCTACCCTGGTGGACCCCTCGATGGCGCCGCCCGGCAACCATGTCATGAGCTGCTTCATCCAGTACGCGCCGTACCACCTTGCCGACGGCGAGGTGTGGGACGACGCCAAGAGGGAGGCGTTCGGCCAGAACGTGATCGACACGATCGAGGAGCGGTTCCCCGACATCCGTCGCCACATCGTGGGGCATCAGTTCGTCACGCCGAAAGACATCGAGGACATCACGGGTCTTTCCGAGGGCAACATCTTCCAGGGGGAGCTCTCCTTGGAGCAGCTCTTCTTCAACCGGCCGGTCCCGGGATGGTCCCGGTACCGCACGCCGGTGCGGGATCTGTGGATGTGCGGGTCGGCCACGCACCCGGGGGGCGGCATCATGGGCGCGCCCGGACGGATCTCGGCGCTCGAGTACCTGAAGGAGAAGCGCAAGGGCCGGAGGGCGGCTTGATGGCGAAGACGATCGACACCGTCGTGATCGGCGCGGGCCACAACGGGCTGATCGCTGCGGCATCGCTCGCCAGAGCGGGTCGGAGGGTCGTCGTGCTCGAGCGCGCCGAACGTCCCGGCGGCATCCTCCGCGGGAGCCAGCCCGCGCCCGGCTTCCGCGCTCCCGGATTGATCCACACGGTCGGACGTCTGCGCTCCTCCGTCATGAAGGACCTCCGGCTCGAGCGTTTCGGGTACTCGACGGTCGCCCCCGCGGTGCGGATGCATGCGCCGATCCCCGACGGCTCCGCGACCACGTTCTGGGCCGACGCCGCGAGGACCGCCGAGGAGCTCCGTCCGCGCAGCGTTCGCGACGCCGAAGCCTTCGTGGGATTCGACCAGAGGATGCGCGCGATCGCGAGCTTCCTCGCGTACGTGCAGGTGGCCATCCCTCCGGACCCGAGGTCGCCCTCGCTCGCCGACGCGATCATGGGCCTGCGGCTGGGCAAGGCCTTCCGCGACCTGGGCGCGAAGACCGGCCGGGAGGCGATCCGGGCGCTGCCGATGGCCGTGGCTGATCTCGTCCAGGAGGTCTTCGAGCTCGAGTCGGTCAGGGGACCGCTCTGTACCCGCGGGGTCCTGTATACGGCGATGGGGGCCTGGGCGACCGGGACCGCGCAGGTGCTGCTGAACGACTCGGCCGGCACGGATGGCGGCGCCGCCGGGACGGCCGTCTTCGCGCGCGGCGGGACCGACGCGCTCGCGGATGCGCTCGAGGCGGCGGCGACGGCACGTGGTGTGCAGCTCCGGACCCAGCACGACGTCGTCGCGATCCGCACGCGAGGAGACCGCGTGCAAGGCGTCACCCTGGCTGACGGCGCCGAGGTGGACGTTCCGCTGGTGGTCTCGACAGCGGACCCCAAACGCACGATGCGCTTGCTCGACCCAGCCGAGGTCGGACCCACGATGCACTGGCGCGGCGAGAACATCCGTCAGCCGGGAGCGACCGCTCGCGTGAACTTCGCGCTGGGAGACCTCCCGGCCTTCCACGGCGGCGACCCCGAACGCCTGGCCGGTCGGATCGTGATCGGGCCCTCGATCGACGACGTCGAACGCGCGATGGATGCGGTGAAGTACGGCCGCGTGAGCGAGGAGCCTGTCCTGGAAGCGACGATCCCCTCCCTGACGGACCCGTCGCTCGCTCCCGAAGGCAAACACGTGATGAGCGTGGTGTTCCAGGCCGCGCCCCTCCGCCTCCGGGGCGGCGACTGGGCCGACGAACGCGAGCATGTTGGTGAGATCGCGATCAAGACCCTCGAGCGGTACGCGCCGGGATTCGGCGAGCTCGTCGAGGCGTGCGAGGTCGTGACGCCGCTCGACATGGAAGAGCGCTACGCGCTGACAGGCGGGCACCTCTATCATGCCGAGCTCGGTCTCGATCAGTTCTTCGCGTGGCGCCCCATGCTCGGCGAGGCTCGCTACCGCTTCCTGTTCGATGGCCTCTATCTGGCCGGCTCCGGCGCGCATCCGGGCGGTGGCATCACGGGCGGTCCCGGGACCAACGCCGTGCGGAAGATCCTGAAGGACCTGTAGTCGCGGCGGCCGCGCCGGCGGAAGGGGTGGATGATCATCGGACCGCTCGCGCTCGTCGGCGGCGATGAGCTGCACCCGGGCAATGAACCCCAGGACCGGCTCCTCATCCAGGCTGCGGGACGTGAGCCCGCCTTCGTCGTCACGACGGCGGCGGCTCGCCAGCATCCCGAGCGGGCGGCCGAGAACGCCCGACGATGGTTCGGCGCGCTCGGCCTGGCGATCGAAGAGCTGCCGTTGACCACGCGTGCACGCGCTCGTTCACCCGAGCTCGCAGCGCGCGCCCGAGCCGGCCGCTTCTTCTACCTCGTCGGCGGGGACCCGGGCCTCGTCCCGAAGGTGCTCGCCGGGACCGCGTCCTGGGACGCGATCGTGGAGGCATGGCGCGACGGCGCCGCGCTGGCGGGATCCTCGGCGGGCGCGATGGCCTTCGGTGCCTGGACGTTGATCCGTGATCGGATGCCCGGGGACGAACGTCGCCGGTACCGTCCCGCGCTGGGCGTCGTTCCGGGCGTCGCGGTGGTGCCCCACTTCGACACGTTCGGGCATCGCTGGGTCGGTCCGTCGCTCGACGCCGCGCCCGATGACGACGTGATCCTGCTCGGACTCGACGAGCGGACCGCGGCCATGTTCGTCGACGACGGTTGGTGGGTCGAAGGCGCCGGGTTCGTTTCGGTGATCACCCGGGCGCGGCGGGATACGTTCGGTTCCGGGGAGCAGATCCGTGGCCTTCCTCATCCTGGCATGTGGGAAGCTGACCCGCCATGAGCGACCCGCCCGACTTCCGGCTGGAGCACAGCGAGCTCCGCGGCGACGACGAGTTCGGCGAATTCTCCACGATCGATCTGCCGTACTACTCGGACTGGCATGGATCCTTCGAGAAGCTCGCCTGGGCCACCGACGACGGATCCCTCGAGCAGGCGCGGGCGGATGTCGCGATCGTCGGGGCGCCGTTCGATGAGGGCGTGTCGTCGCGACCCGGCGCGCGGTTCGGTCCTCGTGCGATCCGGATGGCTCCGACCACGTGGGCGAGCGATTCGGCGTGGTCGATCCAGCTCGACACCGAGCCATACACGCACCTGACCGTGGTCGATGCCGGCGACGCACCGGTCGTTCCCACCCGCCCCGAGCGCGCGCTCCGCGTGATCCACCAGAAGGTCCGCCAGGTGGCGTCGCACGGAGCGATCCCGATCGTCCTCGGCGGGGACCATTCGATCACCTATCCGAGCGCGGCTGCGGTCTCGGCCCACGCCTGGCCGAGCTCGGTCGGGGTTCTCCACTTCGATGCGCACGCCGACACCGGTGCCGACCAGTGGGGGAACCTCTACGGCCACGGCCAACCGATGCGCCGGCTGATCGAGGAAGGCTGGGTCGCCGGACGGAACTTCGTGCAGGTCGGCCTTCGCGGCTACTGGCCGGACCGCGAGACGTTCGACTGGATGCGGGATCAGGGGTTCCGCTGGCACACGATGGTCGAGATCGAGGATCGGGGCGCCGAGGCCGTCGTCGCCGACGCGATCGCGGCGGCCCTCGACGGCCCCGACCGGATCTACCTCTCGGTGGACATCGATGTCGTCGATCCCGGGATGGCGCCCGGCACCGGGACCCCGGAGGCCGGCGGGCTCCTGGCGCGCGAGCTGCTCCGCGCCGTTCGCCAGATCGTGGGTGCGGTCGAGCTCGCGGGGATGGACGTCGTCGAGGTGTCCCCGCCGTACGACACGGCCGAGATCACGGCGATCCTCGCGCACCGGGTCGTGATGGAGGCGATCACGGCACTCGCGGCGAAGCGTGCCCCACCAGCTCCCCGCTCAAGCGCTTCGCCTCGAGCGTCGAAGCCTGAACGATGATCGAGCCGAACCACGCCTTCGGCGAGGCCTCGGCGGCCTTCCAACGGCTCACGCAGAACGTCGCCACGGTCATCGCCGGCAACGACGATGCCGTCCGGACGGCTGCGATCTGCATGTTCGCGGATGGCAACCTGCTGCTGGAGGGGGTTCCGGGCGTGGGGAAGACCACCCTCGCGCGCGCCCTCGCCGCATCGATCGGTGGGGCGTTCACCCGGATCCAGGCGACGCCCGACCTCCTCCCCTCCGACCTCACGGGTGTCAGCGTGTTCGACCAGGTCACCGGTGCGTTCCGCTTCGTCCCCGGCCCTGTCTTCGCCAACGTCGTCCTGGTCGACGAGATCAACCGAACCACGCCCCGGACGCAATCCGCCCTGCTCGAACCGATGGAGGAGCGCCAGGTGACGGTCGAGGGGGTCACGCATGCCCTCCCGAAGCCGTACCTCGTGATGGCGACCGAGAACCCGGTCGAGCAGCACGGGACGTACCCCTTGCCGGAAGGACAGCTGGATCGTTTCGCGCTGGCGGTTGGCGTCGGCTATCCGGACGAGGCCGGTGCCGAGGTTCACGTCGATGAGGCCGTGCTCCGGTACGCGGTCGAGCTGGTGACGGCGACGCGTGCCGCTCCCGAGCTGGTCCTCGGCGCCTCGCCGCGAGCCTCCGTGTGGCTGGTGCGCACCGCGCAGGCGCGCGCCATCGCGATGGCGCGCGACTACGTGCTGCCGGACGACGTGAAGGCGCTCGCGATCCCCGCGCTCGCACACCGGCTGTTGGCAAAGGATGCCCGGGCGAGCGGGCCGACCTGCCGGGGCGTCATCGCGCGCCTGCTCCAGGAGGTACCCGTCCCGCTGCACGCCGCGCGAGGCACCTGAGCCCATGCGCCCGAGCAAGCGCGCGGTCGGTCTGCTGCTCGGCGCGGGGATCCTGTTCCTGATCGGGACGAACGTCCAGGCGGGCTGGCTCTACGTGCTCGCCGCCTTGCTCCTCGGGGCGCTCGCGGCCGGGCTCGTCCTTCCATTCGCCGCCCTCCGCGGGCTCTCGATCGAGCTCGTCGTTCCCGACGAGGCGGAGCAGGGCACCCCGACGATCGTCGAGCTCCGCGTCGATGGATCCTCGCGCGGCGTTCGACGCAACGTCACCGTCCGTGACACCCACCTGGAACCGGTCGACGGGCTCCTGCCACCGATCAGGCGCGGCGAACGGATCGAGGTGACCACCCTCCGGACACCTCGGCGGCGGGGCGAGGTCGTCACGGTCCAGGCGGAGCTTCGCTCGAACGCGCCGTTCGGCGTGGCCGAACGGCGCGTTCGAGCGAAGCTCCTCGCGCGGACGCTCGTCCTGCCACGTGTCTTCCCGCTCGGGAACCTGCCGTTCGTGGAGCCGATCGCGACGAACGCCCGGGCCGTGCACGAGGCGCCTCGCCGCGGCCAGGGACCCGACTACCTCGGGATCCGTGAGTACCGGGCGGGCGATCCGATGCGGCACGTGCACTGGGCGCTGACGGCGCGACACGGTCGGTTGATGGTGAGGGAGTTCGAGGAGGAGCGGACGCGACGCCTCGCGGTCGTGGTGGACACCGAACGTGACGAGGGCGATGCGTGGACGCCGCTCGATCGGTGCTGCTCCGCGGCCGCGTCCGTGCTGGACGCGGCGACGGCGCAAGGCCAGGGCGCGCGGCTGATCGCCGCGCGCCCCGGCCTCGGCATCGACGTGCTCTCGCGCGCCGATCGCTCGGAGATGTTCCGGTGGCTCGCCAACCTGCAGCCGAGCGGGATCCCGCTCGAGGCGGCGCTCGGCGGGCTCGGCCGGGAGGACCTGCGCGGGATCCAGACGGTCGTGATCGCGATGCCCGTCTGGGGCCGGGGGGGACGCGACGGCTTGTACGGCGATGTCCGCCGGCTGGCGCATCTCGTCCCCCGGGTGGTCTGCGTGCTCGTCGAGGCATCCGCGACCGACGCCGGTTCCGTGGCTGGCGGGTTGGGCGCCTCCGGAGCCGACGTTCGGCGATGGGGGCCGGAGGACGACCTCGCCGAGGCGATGTCGTCCAGGGGGGTCCTGGCGTGACGTCGGCGAGACGATCCCCGGCCGCACCGGAGGATTCGGTCGCGATGCGCGTGGTCGTCGCGCTCGCCGTGGAGGTCGGCATCATCGCCTTGGCGTTGCAGGGCGCGGTCACCGGCGCCGTCGCCATGACGGCGCTCGTCCTCGCGCCCGCCGGCTACGCCTTCTCCTACGTCCGGCGAGCTCGACCCAGCATCGTGCTGAAGGTCCTCCTGGCCCTGGGGCTCGTCGTCGCCACGATGGCGTTCCTCCAGACCGTTCGGTCCGTCACCACGGTCGATGCGGCACGGATCCCGCTCTCCGGCCTCTTCCTGTGGGTCCAGGTGCTCCATGCGTTCGACGTTCCGCGCCGGCGCGACCTCGCGTTCTCGATGACGTCGTCCACGACCCTGGTCGCGGCCGCCGGGGCCCTGGCGCTCACCACGTCGTTCCTCTGGGTCTTGGGTGTGTGGGCAGCGCTCGCCGCCGCGTGGCTCTGGCTGTCGGCCGCGCCCCGGCCGGACCCGCACGCGGCCCCGCTCGCGATCCGGATCATCGCGCCAGGACCGCGACCGCGCCTGGCGGGCGTCCGCTCGGCGGCCGTCGCCGGGATCGCCGCGCTCTGCTTGGGGAGCGCGCTCTTCCTCGTGATGCCGAGGCTCCCCGCGTCACTCCTTCGGACGCCGCCTTTCAGCCTCGGTCATCGAACGCCGACCCCGTCCTCGACCGACTCCGTGTCGAACCCCGGGCTCCCGAGCGCCGGCGGCGACGGCGTCGTGGACTTCGCCGCGCTCGGCTATCCGGGCTTCAGCTCTGCGATGGACCTCCGGGCGCGTGGCGCGTTGTCGGACCAGATCGTGTTCCGCGTCCGGGCCGATCAACCCGAGCTCTGGCGCGCCGAGGTGTTCGACACGTACGACGGCTCGGTCTGGACCGCATCCGACACGAGCGCCTCCGGTCTCAGCCTCGACGCCGACACGCAGTCGTACGAACCGAGGTACCCGCCGATGGAGGCGCCGCTTCCACCGCCGTTCTCCAACGAGATCGTCCAGACCTTCTACGTGTCCCAGGCGCAGCCCAACGTCCTGTTCGCCGCGGCGCGGGCGGAGAAGATCTACTTCCCGAGCAGTGGTCTACAGATGGACCGGTACGGCTCGATCCGATCGTCCTTCCTCCTGGATGAGGGGATGGTCTACTCGGTCGTGTCGCAGGTGCCCGTCGTCCCGACGCCGCTGCTGCGACTGTTGCCTCGCCCGAACACCGACGCGCCGTCGCTCGCGCGGTACCTGCAGCTGCCCGCGGAGCTCCCGCAACGCGACCGCAACCTCGCGGCGCGGATCGTCGGCGACGCCGACAGCGAGGAAGAACTTCCTGTTCGAGACGCATCGGGGCTTCTGCGAGCACATCGCGAGCGCGATGGCCGTGCTGCTCCGCGCGGAGGGCGTCCCGACGAGGATCGTGACCGGGTACGGACCGGGGGAGCGCAATCCGCTCACGGGGTACTTCGAGGTCCGCCAGGCCGATGCGCACGCGTGGGTCGAGGTCTACTACCCGCGCGTGGGGTGGCTGCCCTACGATCCCACGTTCGGTGTCCCACCGGCCGAACCGGTCTCCGGAAGTCTGATCGGTGCCGACGTCGTCGCCTCGATCGAGCGGCTGATCCGTGAGTACGTCCCCGCGTCGCTGAAGGACGCGGTCGGCCGCGGCGTGCACGCCTTCCTGGCGGCGGCGCCGCTCGTCGGACGATGGTGGCCGGTCGCCGTGCTCGCGGTGGCGGGCGCGGCGCTCGCGATCGCATCCCTGGGTCGTCGCCGCCGGCGATCGCGAGCCGCGCCCCCCCCCGACGCGGCCGGTCGAGCGTTCGAAGCCCTGGTCGACGCGCTCGCGGCCGCGGGTCACCCGCGGCCGCCGAGCCAGACCCCGAGCGAGTTCCTCGCGTCGCTCCCGGACGATCCGGGGCTCCCGCCCGAGGTGGTGGGCGAGGCGGGGATCGTCGTGCGGACGTTCGAGCTGGTGCGCTTCGGCGATCCCGCACGTCGGCCCGACGACGACGCCGTGGGGCGTGCGCGCCAGGCCGCGACCAGGGTGCGCGAGCTCACGCGTCGTTGAGCACGTCGCCGCGGTAGCGTGGCTGCATGTGCAGAAGCATCAAGCGTCTCCGCGAAGGCTCCGAGGTCGCCCCGCCCGATGAGGTCCGGGAGGCCGCGCTCCAGTTCGTCCGCAAGGTGAGCGGCTTCCGGCAACCGTCCGCCCGTCACCGCGACGCGTTCGACCGGGCCGTCGATGAGGTCGCCGAAGCATCCCAGGCGCTGCTCGACGCGGTCGCGCGGGAGCTCGCGTGAATCCGAGCCGCTTCGCGTTCGACCCTACGCCTGAGGAGATGCGGGCGATGGGCCGGACGGTCCTGGACGCCGTGATCGGGTGGATCGGCGGGCTGGAGGACGCGCCCGCCGAGAACACAGCCGATGCGTTGCAGATCGCGGCGAAGCTCGAGGCCGTGCCGTCCGAGCAGGGCGACCGTGACTTCGGCGGGCTCCTCGAGGACGCGATCGAGGCAGCCCGCCACACGTACGAGTTCAGTGGGCCCGGCTACCTCGCCTACATCCCGGGCGGCGGGCTGTTCACGGCCGCGCTCGCGGAGTTCCTTGCGCAAGCGCTCAATCGGTTCGACGCGCTCTGGCAGCCGAGCCCTGCCGTCGTCCAGATCGAAGAGAACGTGACCCGGTGGATGTGCTCCTTGTTCGAC
>VAYF01000170.1 GCA_005883885.1 Actinomycetota bacterium
GCGATGACGGTTGAGCTCGACCACGACGATCACCCAGGTCCCCCAGTACTGCCCGAACGACCAGTAGCCGGCGAGCAACGCGGGGATCCGGCGCGCCTCGTCCTCCGCCATCGGGGACGAGCGAGGGGGCTGGGACGGCGGCGCCTCCATGGTCCGCGCATGATGGCACGCCGACACCCGCGCGCGGTTGAGCCGCGACGCGGCCGGAGCGATAGACTCGCCCACCATGGCGGGAGGAGAGGTCCAGCTCGTCGACCTCGTGAAGCGTTTCGGTGAGTTCACGGCGGTCGACGGCATCAACCTCCAGATGCCCTCCGGCGAGTTCTTCTCGCTCCTCGGACCCTCGGGCTGCGGCAAGACGACGTCGCTCCGGATGATCGCCGGGTTCGAGCGCCCCACCGAAGGGCAGATCCTGCTGGACGGCGAGGACATGGCGCAGACGCCGCCCCACAAGCGCGACGTGAACACCGTGTTCCAGAACTACGCGTTGTTCCCCCATCTTACGGTCGAGGAGAACGTCGCCTTCGGTCTGAAGTATCAGAAGGCTTCCAAGCAGGAGATCCGTGAGCGCGTTGGTCGCGCGCTGGAGCTCGTGCAGATGAGCCAGTTCGTCCGCCGCCGTCCCAACCAGCTGTCCGGTGGGCAGCAGCAACGCGTCGCGCTCGCGAGGGCCCTGATCCTCAACCCGAAGGTCCTCCTGTTGGACGAGCCGCTCGGAGCGCTCGACGCCAAGCTCCGCAAGCGCCTGCAGATCGAGCTGAAGGCGTTGCAGGAGGAGGTCGGGATCACGTTCATCTACGTGACCCACGACCAGGAAGAGGCCCTGACCATGTCCGACCGGATCGCGGTGATGTCGCAGGGTCGCGTCGAACAGGTGGGCCAGCCGAAGGAGATCTACGAGAACCCGGCGACGGCCTACGTCGCCGACTTCCTCGGCGTCTCGAACCTGATGGATGCCGAAGCGGCCGGCCCCGCGCCGGAAGGGTGCAAGGTGAAGCTCGGGGAGTTCGAGCTCGTCGCGGGGCAGGGAGAGTCAGACGCACTCGGTCCGTGCAAGGTGACGATCCGCCCGGAGCGGATCGACATCGAGCCGCAGGGAACCTCGGGGGAGAACCGGATCCCCGGGATGGTCGAGCGCGTGGTGTACGTGGGCGCCACCCTCCAGGTCTTCCTCCATCTAGCCTCCGGCCAGACGATCCAAGCTTGGGTCCCGAACGACGGCGATGCCCACCCGCGCGCCTCGGGCGACGCGATCATGGTGCATCTCCCGGTCGACGCCTTCCGCGTGCTTCCGGGTGGCGGGACGGCCGTGCTCGCCGCGGCGGAGCTGGACGTCGCGAGCAGCTGAGCCGATCCCTCAGAGCCGCGTCGCGAGATCTCCCAGCCCACCGGTGCGCTGACCCTTCGTGAACGCCCGATAGAGCAGGTACGCCACGAACGCCACCACGATCGTGGAGGCCAGCATGAACGTCGCCGCCGCGTTGATCGCAGGGCTCGGTTGCCCGCGCGCGAAGTTGTAGATCTTGACCGACAACGGCTCGCTGCTCACCGGTCCCGAGAGGTAGCGGACCGTGACGAAGTCGTCGATCGTGTCGGCGAACACGATCGCGGCGCTCGCGAAGATCGCCGGGTAGAGCAAGGGGAGCAGGACGGCGCGGATCGATTGCCTCGGGGTCGCACCCAGGTCCATCGCGGCCTCCTCGTACTCCTTCCCGATGGAAAGCAATCGGGCACGGACGATGATCACCGGATAGGAGACCTGGAAGGTGACGAGCCCGAGGATCTGCGCCGTCGATCCGAGGGGAACGAACTTGAGGAGGAAGGAGAACACGAAGAAGACCGACACCCCCAGGATGATCTCGGGCATCACGAAGGACAGCAGCATCACGAAGTTGGCCCCGGTTGCCAAGCGGCCGTGCCATCGATCGATCCCCAATGCGAAGGCGACGCCCAAGGGCACCACGATCGCCATGGTGGTCAGCGACAGTCTGAGGCTCTGGATCACGGCCGAGTGCAGCTCGGGGTCGTGCAGGAGCGAGTCGGAAGGGTCGGTCCACCACCACTGGAGGCTGAAGAGATGCACCGTGCTGCTCGACCGGCTCGCGTTGAACGACACGGCTATCGCGATCACGAGCGGGATCAGGGACCACGCGAGGTACCCCCACGTGATCGTCGCCAGGATCGTCGGTCGGCGCCACGGGTTCCGGAGCCGTCGGCGGACGAACCCACCCCGGGGAAGGGCGCTCGTCTTCGGAGCGGTGAGCACGCTCTCACTCATCGCGTCAACAACGACCTTGCCGTGCTCCGCATGTAGTAGAGCATCGGGATGAGAACCAGGACCATCAGGATCAGTACGAAGGCTGCCGCCTTGTTCCCCTGGCCGGTGGAACCGAGCGCATCGTCGATCAGGTTGCCGAGCATCGTGGTCTTCGGCGAGCCTGACAGAAGGTTGTTGGTGTAATAGTCACCGAACATGGGAAGCGACACGATCACGAGCGCGGCGAGGATGCCGGGGCGCGAGAGTGGCAGCGTGACGCGGAAGAACGTGCGAGCGGGTCCCGCTCCGAGATCGCGGCCCGCCTCGAGGAGGTTGATGTCGATCCGGTCGAGGAACGCGTAGAGCGGCAGGATCATGTACGGGATGTAGCCGTACACCAGCCCCATGATCACGGTCGATGGTCGTCCGCTCAGCCAGTCGATCGGATGCGGCACCAGGTGGAGGAACGTCAGGATCTTGTTGATGTAGCCCTCGGTGTCCAAAAGGTTGATCCACGCGAGCATCCGCATCAAGTAGCTGATGAAGAACGGCGCGATCAGCAGGGCCAGGAGGATTGTCTTCCGTTTCCCGCCGTAACGGGCGACGTAGTACGCCACGGCGTACGCGAGGACCAGACAGAGGGCGCTCGCGATGACGACGTACTCGAACGTGTGGATGTAGACGATGCGGTAGAAGCTGACTGAATCGCCGAGGACCCTGCCGAACTGCTCACCGCTCCACCACCAGGGCTCGTAGACGGGCAAGGGTCCACGGAAGATCGGATCCACCGTGCCGAACGCGATCGAGATGACCGTGTACAGGGGCAGGATGAACAGGATCGCGAGCCAGATCGAAGCGGGGATCGTGAACGACGGCCAGAACCAGCGCGAGTAATGGATCCCCTCGTCGGTCGCTCGGTGCGAACGCCGAGGCCCGCGACGGACGGGCTCGGCCCCGCTAGGAACCGACACCGGCGGTGAACTCGGACCAGATCTGGTGCCAACGGTCGTCGACGTCCGGTGGGAGGGGGCCTTCGCGGTACCCGATCCCGAAGTCGCTCTCGCGCACGACAGCGTCCGGCATCCACGGAGCCACGTAGTCCGCGGGCGCAGCCCAACTCGAAGACTGCTTGTTGTAGAGACCTTGCGTGTGCGTGAGGGCATTCACGTCCGCTTGTGTCTGGGGCGGCTGGTAGCCGTTCCAGGAGAAGTTGTCCATCGCATGCCGGAACGAGATCCAGAAGTTGATGAACTCGTGCGCCAGCCGGGGGTGCGCCGCGTTCTTCGGGATCGCGATCAGGTCGTTGTCGATCGGACCCTTGCGGTCTGCGGGGAACCAGTAGCCGTAGCCCTTGTACGCTGCCTCCGTGTACGGGGCCGCATAGCCCCAGCCTGCCACGACATCGCCGGACCACGCCGTGGTGACCCAGAACTTATCGTTCTGCAGCTTGTTGTAGGAGGCGTCGTAGGCGATCCGCGGGTTGACCGCGTCGATCATGGCCAGGAGGTCGGTGCGCACCTTCTCGAGGTCGGCGTCGTTGCTCGTGTTGAGGTCCGTGATCCCGTTCTTCATCAGGACGATCGCCATCGCGTCACGGTCGCTCGGGTAGACACCGACCATGCCCTTGTTCGCGGGGTCCCACAGGATCGACCATGGGTTGTCCATCCCGTGGATCTGCTCGTCGGAGATCTGGTCGCGGCGGTAGCCGATGCCGGTCGTGTAGATCGTGTACGGCACGGAGTAGCGCCAGCCCTGGTCGTAGTACGGGTTCTGGAACACCGCCCAGTTGTCCTGTTGGAGGGCGGGGATCAGGTCGTGATTCAACGGCTGCAGCAGGTCGGCGGCGACGAGCTTGCCGAGCACGTCGATCGTGGGGAAGAAGACGTCCGCCTGGATCTTGCCGCTCTGGAGCTTCTGGACGCCCTCGTCCATGTTGTTGAAGGTCGAGATGCCGGAGAACTTGATGCCGTTGTCGGCGTACTGCTGCACGAACTGGTTGATCACGTACTTCCACATGTAGACCGACCAGTTGAGGATCTGGATCGTCGCGCCCTGTTCGATCGGCGTGTCGGTCGCGATCGGCTCGCCGGTCATCGGCAGCGTGACGGGATTGTCGGGGCGGGCGATCTGGACGGCCTCGGATCCGCTGACGCTGGCGCCGGGCTTCGAACAGGCATCCAGGATCGCGGACAACGTCGGGACGGCGGCCGCCGTCCCGCCCGCCCGCACGAGGAACTGACGACGGGATAGATCCCTCACGTGGCGCATCGTTTCCTCCCCACGCCGGGCCGGCAGGGACAACCCTGACCGACGGTTCAAATCAATGTTAGCCGTGAGTACCATAGGCAGCCCGCGCTATGCAAGGGACGTCGGGCGCAACCCCTTCTACCTAGTCCGGCGCGTGCGATCTCGGTCGTCTCCCTATCTGTGAGTACGTTCCGGGTCGCCCCTCGGATCATCCACCTCCGCGCTCGGGGCCGCCCGGCTATCATCCGTGCCTCTTCACCAGACCGATCGAGGGGGACGAGGGGTACTCGTGTCCGACGTTGCAGCCGAACCCATCTTGCTGGCCGAGGACCGTGGACCGGTCCGGCGGTTGACGATGAATCGTCCCGACGCCCTGAACGCCCTGAACGCCGAGCTCACGGAAGCGATCTCGGTGGCGATCCGGGCGGCCGGCGCCGATGACGCCGTCTCCGTCGTGATCCTGCGTGGGGCCGGCAGGGCGTTCTGTGCCGGGTACGACCTGAACGAGGACGCCACCGGGGGCGCTCTGGACGCACGGCATTGGTACGAAGATCTGCAGGCCTCGACCGCGAAGATGCTCGAGATCCTCGACTGCCCCAAACCCGTGATCGCGTCGGTGCAGTCCTACTGCCTGGCGGGCGGGACCGACCTCATGCTCGCCTGCGACCTGGCGGTCGCCGCCGATGACGCGTACTTCGGGTACGTCGACGTGCGGTTCGGCTCCGGGGTCGTGTCGATGTTCCTGCCGTGGGTCGTCGGGATGCGGGCCGCGAAGGAGCTCCTGTTCACCGGCGAGGACCGGGTGCCCGCCGACGAGGCCCTGCGGCTCGGGTTGGTGAACAGGGTGGTGCCGCGCGACCGGCTCGACGAGGCGACGCTCGAGCTCGCCGAGGAGATCGCGAAGAACGAGCCCTTCGTCGTTCAGGCCACCAAGCGGGCCGCGAACCGGGTCTGGGACGTCGCCGGGTTCCGGGCCGCGATGGCTGCGAACACCGAGCTCGACGTGATGATCGAGACCGCGAACCTCCCGGCGCGCGACGAGTTCCGCCGGATCACCCAGGAACGGGGGCTGAAGGCGGCCATCGCATGGCGGGATGCGAGGTTCCGCGGGGATAGGGGATGACGTCGCGATGGCGGCTCGGGCCGCTGCTCGCTCCGCGGTCGATCGCGGTCGTCGGGGCCTCTGAGTCGGCGGAGTCCTGGGCGCCGGAGATCGAGCGTTCGCTCCGCCACGTCGGCTACACGGGTGCGCTCTACCCCGTGAACCCGAAGTACGACACCGTGTGGGGGGTCCCGTGCGTGCCGTCGATCGCGGCGCTGCCGAGGAACCTCGATCTGGTCGTCTTCGTCGTTCCCGCCCGCGTCGTCGTGGGGATGATCGACGAGTGCGCGGCACACGGGGTCCGCTCCGTCATGGTCGTGTCGTCGGGGTTCGCGGAGGCGGGCGACGAGGGCCGGGCGCTGCAGGAGCGGCTGCGCGAGGCGGCGATCCGCCACCACCTCCCGGTGCTCGGTCCCAACGTCGAGGGATTCGTCAACTACGTCGATCGCGTGGCGCCCTACGGCACCACCCCGCCCGCGGACCCCGTCGCCGGATCGATCAGCGTGATCTCGCAGTCGGGGACCGTCGCCTGGACGATGAACCAGATGGCGTCGGACCGCGGCGTCGGCCTCCGCATCATCCTCGGCGTGGGCAACGAGGCCGTGCTGGGGCTCGGCGATCTCTTCTCGTGGGCGGCCGACGATCCGCACACCAAGGTGGTCACGTCCTACGTGGAGACGATGCGCGACGTGGCCGGGATCGGACGCGGCCTCGACGCGCTCCGATCCGCGGGCAAGCCGGTGCTGATCTGCGCGCCGCAGGGCCGCTCCGAGGCGGCGCTGCGCGCGATCGTGGCGCACACGGGGGCGCTCGCCGGGAACACCGGTCTGCGCGACGCCTGGCTGAGGGGCTACGGCGTCGTGCTGGTCGAGGACCCCGTGACGATGTTCGAAGCCGCGGTCCTGCTCGCGCATCATCGGCAGCTCCGGACCGACGGGATCGCGGGTGCGTTCCAGTCCGGCGGCGCCTGCACGCTCTTCGCCGAGGCGGCGGGTGCGGCGGGGCTCAGCCTGCCTTCGTTCGCGACGCCGACGAAGCGCGCGCTCCGCCGGGCGCTCCCCTCGTTCGCGTCGCAGAACAACCCGCTCGACGTGACCGGCCAGGCCGCCGTGGAGACGGAGATGTTCGTCGGCGCCCTCACGGCGCTCGCGAACGACCCGGCGATCGGTCTGGTCGCCTTCGATGCGTTCCCGCCCCGTCTGCCCGGGGAGATCCCGTGGGCCGACCCCGTCCTGTCCACCGTGGTGGACCTCCAACGGTCCTCGGGGGTGGCCTTCGCCTCGGTGTCGATGAGCCCCCTTGGCTACGACGGCGAGGCGAAGGCGTTCACCCAGAAGTGGGGCGCGCTCCCGTTCCTGCAGGGGCATCGCGCGGCCACGGGCGCGATCCGAGCGCTCGTCGACTCGCAGCGCGCCCGCGGCCGCGGGGCCCGGGACCTGGCGCCGCACCCGAACCGCGGCCGCGCGCTCCGGGTCCTCCGCGGCCGCTCGGGGCCGCTCGACGAGGCGACCGGGGCCCGGCTCCTGGAGCTGTACGGGGTCCGCAGGCCGAAGGAGGCTCTGGTCCGCACGCCGGCGGAGGCGGCGGCGGCCGCCCGGACGATCCGCTCGGCCGTCGCGGTCAAGGCGGTGGCGCCGGAGCTGCCGCACAAGGCGAAGCTTGGCGGCGTCCGGATCGACGTCCAGGGCGCCGATGCGGTCGCGGCCGCGGCCGAGGCGGTGCTGCATGCGGCCCGGCGAGCGGGGGCTCGTGCGCCGCAGGTCCTGGTGCAGGAGATGGTCGTCGGCACCGAGGTCCTGGTCGGCGCCGTCGTCGACCCCCGGTTCGGGGCGTGCCTGACGATGCGACCCGGCGGAGCGCTCGCGGAGGCGGGACCGGCCGAATTCGTGGCGGCTCCGCTCGGCCCGAAGGCCGCGCGCGCGTACGTCCGGACGCACGCGGCGGCCTGCGGCCTGGACGAGGCGAAGCACGACCTCGGTGCGGTGGCGGCGGCGGTCGCGCAGATCGCGCGCGCAGCGCACGATCTGCGCGACCGCCTCGTCTCGCTGGAGGCCAACCCGCTCGTCGTCCGCGACCGCGGGGCGGTCGCGGTCGACGCCCTGGCCGAGGCCCGAGCGCCCTCGTGATCGAGGGCCTGCTCGCGGCGCTCGGTTGGGGCTCCGCCGATTTCTTGGGAGCCGTCGTCGGGAGGCGGATCGGCAGCCTCTGGACCGTGATCATCGCGCAGGTGTTCGCCGCGCTGGCGGCGACCGCGATCGTCGTGTTCACCGGGGACTCCGTCCGCCCCGTCGCCGCGCTCACCGGAGCGTTGGCGCTGAACGCCATCTTCACGGCGACGGCGTACGTGACCCATTACCGGGCCCTGGAGCTGGGGCCGGTGGCCGTCGTGTCTCCGGTCGGTGCCACCTACGCGCTGGTCGGGGTGGTGCTCGCGATCGTGTTCCTCGGCGAGCGACCGAGT
>VAYF01000171.1 GCA_005883885.1 Actinomycetota bacterium
CTCGATCGATCGCGTCGTAGATCTCCTGCGTGCAGAACACGCCTCCGAGCGGGGCGTATCCCGCGCCGAGGCCCTTTCCGATGGCAACGATGTCGGGCTGGATCGGCAGCTGATGGGCGGCGAGCCAGGTCCCCGTGCGTCCCATCCCGGTGACCACCTCGTCGAAGCAGATCAGGAAACCGTGGTCCGTCCGCCGCTCGTCCAGGCCTCGCCAGAAGGCCTCCGGTGGCGAGTAGCCCGGCAGCGCCGCCGCGCTCACGGGCTCGCAGAAGAAGGCCGCGATCGTCTCCGGTCCGGCTTCGTCGAGGAGGGCGTCCAGCTGCCCGAGCGCGGCCTCGCCGCTCGGATCGAACTGCCACGTCGATGGCTCGAGGTGCAGATGGTCCGCGAGATATGGGGTGTACGGCTCCTGGAGCGTGCGGCGGCCGCTCAGGGCGAGCGTTCCCATCGTGGACCCGTGGTAGGCCTGCGCGGGCGAGATCACCCGCCAGCGGTCCGCCTCGCCCCGCTCCACGTGGTACAGCCGTGCGAGCTGCAGGGCCGTTTCGTTCGCCTCGGAACCACCGGACACGAACCGGATCCGCGCCATCTCCGGCGCGGCAACCTCCAACAATCGGTCGGCCAGACGCTCCTGCGGCTCGCTCGTGAAGTGGTGGTTGTAGAAGTAGGAGATCGCGCCGGCCTGCTCGGCAGCCGCCGCGACGACCTCCGGCACGCCGTGCCCCAGACACGAGACCATGGCGCCGC
>VAYF01000173.1 GCA_005883885.1 Actinomycetota bacterium
GGCTCGGCCCGCGGTCCCGGACCCGCTCCACGAGCTGCTCCGACCGCATCGCCTCCAACACGGCGAGGCCCACGGCACCGGCGAGCGGCGCCCCGTCCCACGTATGTCCGAGAGGGAATCGCCTCGACCCGTCGGCGACCGCTTCGTAGACGTGCTCGCGGACGAGCACCGCGCCGATCGCCGCGTAGCCGGCGCCGAGCCCCTTCGCGGTCGCGATGATGTCGGGAACGCACCCGGTCGCCTCGCCGGCGAACCAGTTCCCCGTGCGGCCCACGCCGGTCACGACCTCGTCGAAGCACACCAGGAAGCCGAATCGATCGCGGCGCTCCGCGAGGCCCTGCCAGAACCGCCGGGGCGGCGAATAGGCGGGCAGGGCGGCGGCGCTGATCGCTTCGCAGAAGAACGCGGAGACGTTCTCGGGGCCGGTCTCCTCGAGCGCGCGATCGAGGGCCGCGAGCGCCGCTTCGCCGGTCGGGTCGAAGCGCCAGGTGCTCGGCGGGATGTGCAGGTGCGGCGGGAGGTACGGGCCGAAGGGCCCGTGCAGCCCGGCTCGCCCCGTGAGCGCGAGGGTCTCCATCGTCGGGCCGTGATAGGCCTGCGCCGGCGAGATCACCTGCCAGCGGTTGTGCTCGCCTCGCTCGACGTGATACGTGCGCGCGAGCTGGATGGCCATCTCGATGGCGTCCGCGCCCGCGACCGTGAACTTCACCCGGCTGAACCCCTCGGGGGCAACCGCGATCAGCTCGTCGGCCAGACGCTCCTGGAGCGGGTTGGTGAGCCGTTCGTTGTGGACGAAGGCGAGCTTCTCGCCCTGGGAGCGGGCCGCCTCGATGATGTCGCGCCGGCCGTGCCCGAGCGTCGCCGCCATCGAGCCGCCGCTCATCGCGTCCAGGTACCGACGACCGCCCGCGTCCTCGACCCAGACGCCCTCGCCACGCACGATGACCGGCATCGCCCGGCCCAGGTCGAGTGGGAGCACGTGCGTTCGGTCGCTCTCGACGGATGCTTCCGGCATACGGCTCTCCTCAACGCGTACCCGCGACGGCCCGCAGGTCCCGCCTCCTCGTAGCGTAGGGCAACGCCCCGTTGCGGACCAACGGGCCGTCAAGGTATACCCAGCACGCCGCGAGCCGTCGGCGGGACGGAGGGAGCCGGATCCATGAGCGACGTGAGGGAGATCCTCGGAAGCTGGCAGTCAGACGGGATCGGATTCGTCCGCTTCGAGCTTCCCGACATGCACGGCATCTCGCGGTCGAAGACGATCCCGATCGCCCACGCCTTCGACTACGCCGAGCGGGGCCTCAACATGTACGGGGGAGCGAGCGTGCTCGATACGCGCTCGGACGTCGTCCCGGGCACCCTGTACCACGACAAGAAGGGCTACGGCGATCAGTTGCTCTTCCCCGACCCGGCCTCATCCGCGGTGATCCCATGGATGGATCGGACCGCGAGGCTCATCTGCGACGCGCAGTGGTACGACGGGACGCCGCTCGCCGCCACCCCTCGCTACGTCTTCCGTCGCGCCCTGGAGAAGGCTCGTTCGATGGGGTTCGACACCCTGATGGGTTCGGAGTTCGAGTTCTATCTCCTGACAGGCGACACGCACGAGCCGCTCTTCGACGGCTACCAGATCTTCAATACCGTCCGGAACGATTACGTCCCCACGATCCGCCGGATCGTCGAGGAGATGTCGAAGGTGGGCGTGGACATCATCACGGCGAATTGCGAGTACGCCGGGTCGCAGTGGGAGATCAACTTCGCGCCCGGCCGCGGTCTCGCCGGTCCCGACGACGCGTTCACGTTCAAGAACGGCGTCAAGGAGATCGCGAAGCAGGACGGGTACCTCGCCACGTTCATGACGAAGCCGTGGGCGGATCACTCCGGGAGCGGATGTCACACCCACCTGTCGCTCCTTTCCGCGGACTCGGGGCAGAGCGCGTTCGGCGACGCCCACGACCCGCAGGGGATGACCGACACGTGCCGCTCGTTCATCGCGGGGGTGCTGAAGTACGCGCGCGCGTTCGATTCGGTGATCGCTCCGACCGTGAACTGCCTGCGACGCCGGCGGCCGCACACGTTCAGTCCGTCGAACATCTCGTGGGGGCTCGAGGACCGCTCGGCGCTGGTAAGGGTGAAGGGAGGCGCTCCGGAGCACAAGCACATCGAGTACCGGGCGCCCTCGGCGCTTTCGAACCCCTACCTCGTCGGGGCGGCGCTGATCCAGGCCGGCCTCCGCGGCATCGAGGAGCGGTTGCCCGCACCCGAGCCGTCGAGGCCGGGCGTCCCGGCCGAGGAGGATCCGTCCTTCGAGAAGCTCCCGATCGCGCTCGAGGAGTCGCTCGAAGCGCTGGAGCAGGAGCCGGCGACGAAGGAGTTCTTCGGCGAGGAGTTCGTGACCGTGTATTCGGCGATGCGTCGCTACGAGTTGTCCCGGTTCACGGACTGGGTCACGGACTGGGAGCGCGCCGAGTACCTGGAGCTGTTCTAGGCCCCATGGCGGGAGGCTCGAGGGCCGCCGCCGGCGGCACGGACGCCGCCGCCAAGGCGGCGCGGCGCCTCGCCGCCGTCGGCGTCGAGTTCGTTGCGCTCGCCGTCGTCGACACCGCCGGTGTGACGCTCGTGAAATGCGTCCCGCTCCACCGCTTCGAGGAGGCGGTTCGGTTCGGGATCGGCCTGTCCCCCGTGTTCACGGTCTTCCTCGTCGACGATTCGATCACCTCTTCTCCCCACATCGGGGGGCCGACGGGCGACACGCGCCTGATGCCCGATCCCGCGGCCACGATGCCGCTCGCCGCGAGCCCCGGCTGGGCGCTCGCGCCGGTCGACCAGCGGGATCAGGAAGGCGAGCCCTACCCGGGGTGCGCCCGGACGTTCGCGAGGAGCGTGCTCGAGCGGCTCGCGCGCTTCGGACTCGAGCTGCGCGGAGCCTACGAGATGGAGTTCTTCCTCGGGCATCGCACCTGGGGAGCCCGCGAGGCGGAGCCCGAGCCTGCACACCCGGGGCCCGCGTACGGCGCGATCGCGCTCGTCGAGGTCGAGCCGTTCGCGACGGCGTTGATCCGCACCCTCGAGGAGCAGGGGACTGGCGTGATGCAGTTCCACCCGGAGTACTCGACCGGGCAGCTCGAGCTGTCGGTTCCGCATGGCGCGGGGATCGCGGTCGCCGACACGAACCTGGTCGTCCGACACACGATCCGCGCCGTTGCCCGGAGCCAGGGGCTCGCTGCCTCGTTCGCGCCGGTCGTGTTCCCCGGGCTCGTCGGTAACGGGGCGCATCTGCACCTCAGCTTGTGGAACCGGCGCGGTCGCAACGTCTTCAACGGAGGCCGCGGACCGGAGGGGATGACCCGCGAGGCCGAGGCCTTCACGGCCGGCGTCCTGGATGCGTTGCCCGCGCTCACGGCTGTCACCGCTCCGTCGGTCGCCAGCTACCAGCGCCTGCAGCCACACCGATGGAGCGGTCCGTGGGCCGTCTGGGGACGCGAGAACCGGGAGGCCGCGCTCCGTTTCGTCACCGGGATGGTCGGGAGCCGTCCCGGCGCGGCGAACCTCGAGGTGAAGTCGATGGATGCCGCGGCCAACCCGTACCTCGCCCTCGGCGCGATCGTCGCGGCCGGCATCGACGGCCTGGAGCGCGAGCTGTCCCTCCCCGAACCCGTCCTCGATGATCCGGCGTCGATCCCCGCGACACGGCGGCGCGCGCTCGGGATCCGGCAGCTCCCGTCCTCGCTCAGCGCCGCGGTCCGCGAGCTGGAGCGATCGCGGGTCGTCGCCGACGCGATGGGCGACGTGCTGTTCGGCGCGTTCCTCGCCACTCGGCGCGGCGAGGTCGACGCGTTCGAGGGGAAGGACCCCGACACCGTCGTTCGCGCGCACCGCTGGCGCTATTGAGAGGGACCGCCATGGTCGAGGTCGATCTGTCCGGCGCCGAGATCGTCGATGCGCACACCCATCCGTACCGGCTGGCGGACCTCGTCGCCAGAGGCTCCGAGGGCTTCGACACCCGCGCGACCTTCCTCGGCGAGGCGTTCTCCTCGTCGTCTCGGCTGGACCCGGAGCTGTGGTCGACCGCGGACCGCCTGACGGACTCGACCGTCCTGGGGATCACGATCGTGCGATGGCTCGCGCGGCACCTGGGATGCGAACCGACCCGCCAGGCGGTCACCGCGACGCGCGCGAGCGCGATCCAGGCGGATGCGGTCGGGTACACGAAGGGCTTGCTCGACGCGGCGGGCGTCGTGGCGGTGCTGGCCGACGAGGGCTACCCGCAGCCGCCGATCCCCGCCGTGGAGTTCGCGGGGACGATCGGTGTTCGGGTGAGCCGCGTCGCACGGCTGGAACCGTGGATCATCGCCAGGCGCGAAGGGTCGTTCGACGACCTGGTCGCGGGAGTGGAGACCGACGCGACCGAGGCCGCCTCCGACCAGAACTGCGTCGCGTACAAGTCGATCGTCGCCTACCGGACCGGCCTGGACGTCGGCGATCCCTCGCCCTCGGAGGCGGCCGAGGCCTTCGCGCGTTGGCGCGCCGACGATTGGCGAGAGACGCGGGAGCACGCGAAGCAGGTGAGGGACTTCCTGATCCGACGAACGCTCGCGGTGGCGAAGGCGAACGACCGAGCGTTCCACTTCCATTGCGGAGGCGGGGACCCCGACATCGACCTGGCGCACGCGTCCCCGAAAGGCTTGTTCCCGTTGCTGGTCGACGTCCAGCACCAACCGGTGGTGCTGGTCCACAGCGGGTTCCCGTGGGTCGAGGAGGGAGCGTTCATCGCCTCGGTCCTGCCGAACGTGTACCTCGAGCTCTCCGAGCTGATCCCGTGGGGCTGGGGACAGGTCGAGCCCGCATTGGAGCTCATCGTCGGCTCCGTCCCGGCCGCGAAGGTCATGTACGGATCGGACGAGGCGGGCGAGCCCGAGGGCTTCTGGGTCGCGGCCCTCATGGCTCGGGCGGCGCTCCAACGGGTCCTCGGGAGCCTCGTCGACCGCGACTACGTCGCGGTCGACG
>VAYF01000172.1 GCA_005883885.1 Actinomycetota bacterium
GTTCCGGGCACCGTCCCCCTCATCGTTGCCCGTCTCCTCACCCGAGGGCCGCTCGCGACCGGCCCGGGTGGAGCTGCGCGACATCGCGGAGGAACCAGTCAAGGAGCCGCGATGACATCCGTCTGCTCTCCACGGCACGTCGCTTCGTCTCTTCGAGCAGTGCGTCGGGATCCACGCCGTCCGCGTCGAGCTCGTGGCGGTACTCGCGCACCCAGTCGGTCATGATGTCGGTCGTGACCTCGGGATGGAACTGCAGCCCGAGGCTCCGCCCCATCACGAAGGCCTGTGGCCCCACGTCGGTCTCGGCCATCAAGGCGGCACCCGACGGAAGCGCGAACGTGTCGAAATGCCATTGGAACCACGGTCCCTCGGGCACCATCTCGGGGTTGGTGCTTCGGACCGGCAGCCAACCGATCTCCGAGTCGGACGAGCGATACACCTCGGCGCCAAGGACGCGCGCCAGCATCTGACCCCCGAAGCAGAGACCGAGGACGGGGACATCCGCCTCGACCGCCCGCCGCATCAGGGTCGCCTCGCGGGGCACGAACGGCTTCGTGTCGTCGAACGCGGCGAACTCAGAGCCGAGCGAAACGATGAGGTCGTATCCGGCGGGA
>VAYF01000174.1 GCA_005883885.1 Actinomycetota bacterium
GATCATCTCCTCGAGGAGGCGCTGGGTCGACCCCAGCACGTCCTCGTCGCGATCGGTCGCGATGACGATGGCCCCCCGGGCGGCACGCACCCGCACGCGCGATCCTTTCTCATCTCGAAGGAGGTCGATGACCCGGGCATCCTGCGCCCGAGGGCGTCAGGCTACATGCCGGGGGCTGGCGGCCGAGGACCGTCATCGACGGCTCGCGCGGCGCGGCGCTTCCCCTCGGCCGCGGCTCGCTGGAGCTCGAGCAGCTCCTCCGCCGTGAGCTCGCGACGCTCGCCCGGCTTCAGTCGACCGAGGCGGATCGGGCCGATGCGGACCCGGACCAACCGGGTGACCGGGAGTCCGACCGCAGCCAACAGCCGTCGCACCTCCCGCTTCCGTCCTTCGGTCATCACGACGGCGACCTGACCGCGGCCGTGACGGGCGTCGACGAGCCGGACGGACCTCGCACGGGCGGGGCCGTCGTCGAGCATCACTCCCGCACGGGCGCTGGCGAGGAGCTTCGGCGTCGGCGTGGCGGCAACCTCCGCCAGGTACTCCTTCTCGACCCCGTAGCGCGGGTGGGAAAGGTGGTTCGCCAGCTCTCCGTCGTTGGTCAGGAGGAGCAGCCCCTCCGAATCCCGGTCGAGACGCCCCACGGGGAACACACGAGGCCCGTCCTTCGGGAGGAACGGGCGGATGTCCGCGCGGCCGCGCTGGTCACGCATCGTGGTCAGCACGCCGGAAGGCTTGTTGAGGACCAGGTACCGCGCTTCGGGGTCCAGGTTGATCCGCGTGCCCGCCAGGGTGACCTCGTCGCGGGTCCCGTCCACCTTGTCTCCGAGCGTCGCGATCCGCCCGTTCACCCGGACCTTGCCCTGCGCGATGAGCTCCTCGCTGCTGCGGCGCGAGCCGTATCCGGCGCGCGCGAGCGCACGCTGGAGACGCTCCTCGACCATCAGCCGTCGCCGGGCTCGGCGGATGGCTCAACCTCGGCGTGGCCGTCGTCAGCCTCTTCGCCGCGGACGGCGAGGTCCGCCGCGTCGTCGAGGTCGGCCGCGCCTCCGCTCAGGAGCGGCGCCAACGACGGTAGTGCCGCGAGCGACGGGAGGCCCAGCCGCTCGAGGAACTGCGGTGTCGTCCCGTAGAGCAGCGGCCGGCCAGGGCCTTCGTCTCGGCCCGCCTCTTCGATCAAGCCGCGGTCGGTCAACGCTCGGAGCACGCCGTCCGAGTCGACGCCGCGGATCGAGCTGACCTGATGACGGGTGACGGGTTGCTTGTACGCCACGATCGCCAGGGTCTCCAGGGATGCCTTGGTGAGGCGCGCCTGACGCGAGGACAGGATGAACCGCTCGACCGACGCCTGGGCATCCGGGTGGGTGAACAGGCGCCAGCCGCCCGCCACGTTCCGCAACACCAGCCCCGATCCCCGCTCCTCGAGGCCCCTCGCCAACCGGTCGCACAACTGGTCCGCCGCTTTGCGGTCCAGGTCGAGGGCCTGCGCGATGACCGAAGAGGTCAGCGGCTCGTCGGACACGAAGAGCAAAGCCTCCAGTGCCCGCGTATCGTGCGTCTTCACGTCATCCGTCACCGTAGCCTCACCCCGTCCACTCGACCTCGATCTCGCCGAAGGTAGGAGCCTGCTGAAGCTCGACCTTCCCTTCACGGTACAGCTCGAGGATCGCGAGGAAACGGACCACCACATGGATCCGGTCTTCGCAGTCCGCGACCAGCTCGCGGAACGACGCCTGCCTGCCGTCGAAGGAGGCGAAGCGCTCCTGCACGGCCGTCATCGCCTCCGACACGGTGTAGCGGATCGGGGTGACGTGCGACAGGTCGACCGCCGGAGGCGGCCGCAGGATGCGGGCGGCGAGCGGCGCCAGGTCCGCCGCCGTGACCGCCGCGAGGGGGTCCGGGTAGAGCCGCGAGAACTCCGGCCCGGGTCCCACGTCACGGGCGGAATACCCCGCCTCGTCTTCGAGCCTCCGGGCGAGATCCACCGCGACCTTCCGGAACGCTCGAAGCTCCAGGGACCGCGCGTACAGCAGGTCCGGTGAGCCGCCGACGATGTCCTCCTCGTCCGGTTCGACCCGTCTCGGGGTCAGCCGCGCGAGCTTGAGCTCCAGGAGGACCGCGCAGATGGCGAGGAACCACGTGGCCTCTTCGAGGTTCCAACGCTCGGCGTCCTTCGCATATGCGAGGAACCGGTCCGTCACGGTCGCGATCGGTACGTCACAGACGTCGACCTTCTGTTCCAGGACGAGGTCGGCGAGCAACCGGAAGGGCCCGGCGAACCCCGGTACCTCGACGGCGAAGCCGCCGCCCGTCTCGGTGCGCGCGATCTCGGGCTCGCTCATCGGATCATCCTTCGAACCGCATCGCGGCCCGCACCGCCTCGAGCGTCTGGGTCGCGATCGGCCGCACCCGCTCGATCCCTGCCGCGAGGACGTCCTTCGCGAGACCCGGCGTGCGTCCGAGCTCGGCCCGGCGCTCGCGGAACCCTTCGAAACGCTCGATCAGGTGATCCGCGAGCAGTGACTTGCAATCCACGCACCCGAGCTCGCCCGTTCGGCACGTCGCTTCGACCCGTGCGACGTCATCGGGCGAGAACGTGCCGTGCAACGCGAAGATCGGGCAGATCTCCGGACGCCCCGGGTCGCCGCGCCGGATCTTCTTCGGGTCGGTCACGAACGAACGGACCCGCGCCCGGATCGTATCGGGATCGGCACTCAGCTCGATGGTGTTGTCGAGGGACTTCGACATCTTCCGCCCGTCGGATCCGGGGATCAGCGGTGTCTCCGATAGCAGCGGTTGCGGCTCGACCAGCACCTCCCCGTACAGCCGGTTGAAGCGTCGGACGATCTCGCGCGAGAGCTCGAGATGCGAGACCTGATCCTCCCCCACCGGCACGACCTCTCCGTGGACGATCACGATGTCGACGGTCTGCAGGAGCGGATACCCGAGCAAGCCGAAGTTCGCCACATCGCGCTCGGCCATGTCCCGGAGCCGCTCCTTGTACGTCGGCACACGCTCCAGCCATCCGAGCGGAGTGATCATCCCGAGGAGCAACGCGAGCTCCGCCACCTGCGGGAGCTGCGATTGCCGGTACAGGACCGACCGTTCGGGATCGATCCCGGCAGCGAGCAGATCCAGCACGAGCCCCTCGACGAACGCGGGCAGCTCGTCGACCCGGTCGTAGTGCGTCGTCAGCATGTGCCAGTCGGCCACGAAGTAGAAGCACTCGTAGCCCTCGTTCTGCAAGCGGACGGCGTTGCCGACGTTCCCGGCCCAATGTCCGACGTGCAACGGTCCGGTCGGGCGGAACCCGGTGAGGACGCGGGTTCGTTCGGCGACTGTGCTCACGATGGGGGCGATGATAGCGCCGGTCCCGGGTGCGCCCGGGAGCCGACCGTTCGGAACCACGCTTCAGAACTGCAAGAGGAGCTGGCAGTGCACGCCCGTCGCCGAGTCGCACAGGGCGCCGGCCAGGGTCGTCAGGAATCCGACCGCGAGCGAGCTGAAGACGAAGAGGATCACGAGCACGATGAGCGGGAGGTACCGATCGAAGTTGCGATAGGCCTGCGCCGCATCGGGCGGTAGCGCGAGCGCCAGCATCCGCGCTCCGTCGAGCCCCGGGATCGGCAGCAGGTGGAAGACCGTGAGAGACATGCTGGTGTAGCAAAGCGTCAGCATGATCCGGTAGGGCTCCGCGGACGGTCCGGAGACGCGCACGGCGAGCCCGGCGGCGACGCCGAGGGCGAGGGTCGCGATCGGCCCCGCGGCCGAAACGATGATCACGTCGCGGACCCTGCGATGGAAGCGAGAGGGATCGATCGGGGCAGGCTTCCCGTACGCGGCGGGGATCAGCAGGGCTTGAACGGTCCACAAGACCGCGATCAGACCCGGCAGGACCCCGCTCCCGAAGGGGTCGAACCACGACGCGGGCTTCCAGGTGAGTCGCCCCCACAGGCGCGGGGTAGCGTCCCCGAGCGACATCGCCGTGCGCGATCGCACGTACTCCCGCAGAGCCATCCCGACGAGGAGCGACGCGAGCATGTAGACGGCCAGGCGGAACCCCAGCGCGGTGAAGTTGCCGAGCGCGAGCAGGGAGCTCACCTTCCTCCCTCCGGCGGGAACCAATCGTGGATCAGGGGGGGCGGTTCCACCGGCGCCTCGCCGACCGTCAGCGCCGCGAGGGTCCGGGCGGACGCCTCCTCGGCGGCTTCCCGGCTCCGAGCGTGGATCTCACCGAGCGGTTCCCTTACATCGATCCGATCCCCGATCTTCGGTCGGAAGACGATACCGACGGCGGGATCGATCCGCTCGCCCTTGCGCGCCCGACCCGCGCCGAGCGAGCTGCTCGCCATCCCGATCGCCTCCGCGTCCACGGCTCCCAGGACGCCGGCGCGATCGGCGAGGAGCGGCGCGACCACGGTCGCACGAGGGAGGATCGATCCTGGGTCCTCGGTCACGCGAGGGTCGCCGCCCTGCGCTTCGATCATCCGGGCGAACCGTTCGGATGCGGACCCGTCGTCGAGGGCCTTCGCGGCGCGGGCGCTGGCCTCGTCGAAGGGGGCCCCCCTCGCCGCCTCCAGCGCCCGCGCCGCGAACCAGATCGAGAGGTCTCGGAGCAAGCCTCTCCGGGCGCCGCGTAGGATCTCGACCGCCTCGATGACGTCGAGCGCGTTCCCGATCGCCTCCCCGAGCGGTTGGGACATGTCGGTGATCGCCACGCCGCAGGGTCGACCTGCCCCACGCGCCAGCGCCAGACAGGCTTGCGCCAGGTCCCGTGCGCGCGCCGGCTCCTTCATGAACGCGCCCGATCCGGCCTTGACGTCGAGCAGGATCAGATCCGAGGCGACGGCGAGCTTCTTCGACATCACGCTGGCGGCGATCAACGGCACCGACGGGACCGTCGCCGTGGCGTCGCGGAGGGCGTAGAGCGCCCCGTCGGCCGGGACGAGCCGCGACGACTGTGCGGCGACCGCGCATCCAACCTCCTGCACCTGTCGTTCGATCCGATCCGGCTCGAGGTCAGTCCGCAGGCCGGGGATCGACTCCAGCTTGTCGAGGGTTCCACCGGTGTGCCCCAGCCCCCGACCGGATAGCTTCGCCACCGCCAGACCCAGCGCTGCAGCGAGCGGAGCGAACACGAGCGTCACCCCGTCGGCCACCCCGCCGGTCGAGTGCTTGTCGACGGTCGGCCGTCCCACGTCACCGAACCTGACGGTGTCGCCCGAGGCGATCATCGCCCTGGTCATCGCGAGCGTCTCGCCGGCGTCCAGCCCGTTCAGCAAGGAGGCCATCAGGAAGGCGGCGGCCGGGCCGTCGCCGATCTCACCCGCCGCGTACGCGAGCACGAATCGCTCGACCTCGTCCGGAGGGAGGGTTTGGCGTTCGCGCTTCGCTGCGATCGTTCGTCGTGGATCCCACGTGGTCACCGGGAGGATCCCCTCTTCCCGAGGCTCTTGGTGAGCTCAGGCTCGACCAGAGGCTCATGCTTCGTCCAAGGAGTGCACGTGGCGAACCTTCGATCTCGAGGGGAGCAGGCTCTCACGTTCGGAAGCCGATCCGATCCGCGAACCCTTCCCCGACGAGACCCTCGACCTCGACTCCGAGGAGCTCAGCGACCGTCTTTCCCACGTCGCCGAACGTCGCTCGGGTTCCGACGTCGTACGGCCCATCGGGCAGCCCCGCCGCGAGCAGCGGCGTTCGCTCCCGGGAATGGTCGGTGGATGGCGTGGTCGGGTCGCAGCCGTGATCCCCGGTCATCAAGAGGACCCCGTCGTCGACCGCGTCGATCACCTCCGGCAGTCGCCGGTCGAGAGCCCGGACCGCCGACGCGTAGCCGTCGGGGTCGTTGCGATGACCATACTTGGAGTCGAAATCGACGAGGTTCGAGAACACGAACGCGGGCCCGGGCTTGCGCAGGAGCTCCACGGTCAGATCCAAGCCCTGGTCGTTCGACTCGGAATAGACCGCGTCCGTGATCCCCTGCCGGTCGAAGATGTCCTGGATCTTCCCGACCGCGAAGACGGGGACCCCGGCCTCGTTCAGGAGGTCGAGCACGGTCGGCCCCGGTGGCCGAACGCTGAAGTCTCGGCGCTCTGGACGCCGTTCGAACGCGCCGGGCCGCCCTCGGAACGGACGCGCGATCACGCGTCCGACGTTGTGCTCACCGGTCAGGAGCCCACGCGCCACCCTGCACCACGCATACAGCTGCTCGAGCGGGACGACATCCGTGTGCGTGGCGATCTGGAACACCGAGTCTCCGCTCGTGTAGACGATGGGGAACCCCGTCCGAAGATGCTCCTCGCCGAGCTCCCGGATGATCTCGGTACCGGAGGCGGGGACGTTGCCGAGGATCGGCCGTGCGATCGCTCGTTCGAACGGTTGGATGATCTCCCCGGGGAACCCATCGGGATACACGGGGAACGGGCGCTCGAGCCGGATCCCCATCATCTCCCAGTGTCCCGTGGTCGTGTCCTTGCCGGCGGAGATCTCGGTCGCCCGCCCGTGCGCCGTGCCGGGCTCCGCGCGCGGAACCACGCCCTGGATGTCGGTGAGGAAGCCGAGGCCGAGCGACTCGAGGTTGGGAAGGTCCAGACCACCGACCTGGCGTGAGGTATTCCCCAACGTGTCCGAACCGACGTCGCCGTAGGCCGCGGCGTCAGGTGCGTCGCCGACCCCCCACGAGTCGCAGACCAGCAAGCACACGCGCCGAACCCTCGGAGCGGAGGTCATCATCCGGTGAGCTTCTTGCAATCGATGCACAGCAGCGCCCAGGGGATCGCCTCGAGGCGCTCCTCCGCGATCGGGCCACCGCACCGCTCGCAGGTCCCGTAGGTGCCGGCATCCATCTTCGCCAGGGCGCGATCAACGTCGTGCAGGTTCGAGCGGAGCGCGCGAACCACCGCGATGACCCGTGCGCGCTCTTCGGTGCTGTGCGAGCGGTCGGAGAAGCCGGCGTCGGCGTCGAAGGTGACGTCATCCGATCCGGGATCCGCTCCATACCCCTGGATCTCCCGATGGAGGTCCGCCTGCTGTTGCGTCAACCCCGCGCGCAACCTCTCGAGCATCGCTCTGTCGAGCACCTCATCGCCCCTTCCCCGTCCCGCCGCGCGCCCGTGGATGTGCGGTGTAGTACACCTCGCGGAGGTGCTCTTTCGTCACGAGCGTGTAGATCTGCGTCGTGGCGACGCTTGCGTGACCCAGGAGCTCCTGGACCACCCGTACGTCGGCTCCTCCCTCGAGGAGATGCGTCGCGAACGAGTGTCGCAGGTCGTGGGGCGATACGCGACGCTCGATCCCGGCACGGGTGGCATAGACAGCCAGGAGCTTCGCGCACGACTGTCGAGAGAGCCGGCCACCCCGCGTGTTGAGGAACAGCGCACCACGGGTCCGCTGGCCCACCAGGCTCGGCCGCGCGCGGCTGAGATAGGTACCCACCGCGTGCTGCGCGTGGCGGCCGATCGGTACCTCTCGCTCCTTCCCGCCCTTCCCCACGACACGCACGGATCCGCCCTCGACGTCGAGGTCGTCGACGTCGAGTCCCGTGAGCTCCGAGACGCGCAGACCGGCCCCGTAGAGGACCTCGAGGATCGCGCGATCGCGGAGCCCGGTCGAGGTGGAGCGGTCGGGCGCCTCGATGAGGCGCCCGACCTCGTCCAGGCCCAGCGGATGGGGAAGCGGGCGGGGCACCCGCGGTCGCACGACCTCGATGGTGGGGTCCTGCGCCGTGATGCCCTCGCCGAGGAGGAAGCGATGGAACGACCGAACGGCCGAGAGGACGCGCGACACGGACGTCGCTTTGTACGGCGCGTCCTCAGGCCCGTGCGTGGAAGCCGACACCGACGCGATGAAGGACCGGACGACGATGTCGTCCACTTCCTCGGCTCTCACGATCCCGCGAGCCGTCAAGAAGGCCACGTACCGTCGGAGGTCCCGCCGATAGGCGGCCAGCGTGTTCGCTGCCAGCCCACGCTCCACCGTCACGTGGATCAGGAACCGCTCTGCGTCGCGATCCAGTTCGGAGTCGGTCACTCGGAGGATGCTTGCGCGGCTGCCAGTAAGAGCGCAAGGGTGGTCATCGCGTCGCGGACCCTTCCAGCGCGTGCGGCGGCGAGCATCTCGGTGAACGGCCTCCGCTCGACCTCGATACCGGGCTCCGGGTTTCCCGGCGGCGCGTCATCCGTATGCCCGACGAAGAGATGCACGTAGTCGTCCGTCGTCCCCGGCGACAGGTACAGCCCTCCGAGGAAACTCGTGTCGTGCGACCGGTATCCCGTCTCTTCGTAGAGCTCACGCTCGGCACACGTCAGTGCGTCCTCGCCGGGAACGTCCAGCAGGCCTGCGGGAACCTCGAGCAGCTCCTGCCGGACGGGGATGCGGAACTGCCGGATGAGGACGACGTCGCCGTTCGGGGTGAGCGGAACGATCGCGGAAGCCGGGTACTTGCGGACTCGGGCATGCCCCCGACCCCGACTCAGCCGGTGACGGCGATCCGGTCGCCGGCCCGGACGCGCTCACGCCGGCGCTCCGCGGCCGCGCCGACGAACTCACGGAACAGCGGATGCGGCCGGGTCGGTCGTGACCGG
>VAYF01000175.1 GCA_005883885.1 Actinomycetota bacterium
CTTTCTGCGATGACCCGCTGATCACCAGCCCGCCGCTCGTGAGGGCCTCGTGATAGGCCGGATTGACCTCGTACCGGTGGCGATGACGTTCCTCGACGACGTCCGCGTCGTACGCGGCGGCGGCGCGCGTTCCCGGCTCGAGGTAGCACGGTTGCGCTCCCAGTCGCATCGTCGCGCCCAGCTCCGTCACGTCCTTCTGTTCCGGCAGCAGGTCGATCACGGGGTGTGGGGTGGCAGGGTCGAACTCGCTGGAGTTGGCGCCGGCGAGTCCGCAGATGCTGCGCGCGATCTCGATCACGGCGCATTGGAGGCCAAGGCAGATCCCGAGGAACGGCACCCTCTGCTCGCGCGCGTATCGGGCAGCATCCACCTTGCCCTCGACGCCGCGGACACCGAACCCGCCGGGGATCAGGATGCCGTCCATCGGCGCG
>VAYF01000176.1 GCA_005883885.1 Actinomycetota bacterium
ATCGGTCGGTCCGAGCGGCACACGATCGCGTCCGGCTGCAGACCGAGGGAACGAAGCTCCTTCACGGAGTGCTGTGTCGGCTTGGTCTTCAGCTCGCCCGAGGGTCCGATGAACGGCATCAGGGAAACGTGGACGAACGCGCAGTGCTCCCGTCCAACCTCGTTCCGAAGTTGCCGGATGGCCTCGAGGAACGGGAGAGACTCGATGTCCCCTACGGTGCCGCCGATCTCGACGATCTGGAGGTCGGCCTGTTCCGCCTCGGCGAGCGCCCGAACCC
>VAYF01000177.1 GCA_005883885.1 Actinomycetota bacterium
GTGGTTCGCGTCGTGCTGGCCGAGAGCGATCCGCCGGGCCCGCTCCACTACCTGATCGAAAGCGAGGGGTTCCAGGTCGTCGGGTGCGCGTCGGACGAGGTGGATCTGGCCCGAGTCCTCGCGCGGACACAACCCGACGTCATCGTCCTCGACGCCGAGATCAGCGCGACCTCCGCGCTGGTCGCGCGTGAGAAGGCTCCCTCGTCCGAGCTGATCGTCCTCTGGCCCGACGGCGTGCGGCCGCCGCCGGCAGCCGAACGCGTCCACCCACGCCTCGTGTATCAGGACCTGGGTCCGGCGATCCGTCGAGCAGCCGACGATCGCCGCACCCGACATCCGGCCGCCATCGAGCCGGCCGACGACGATCTCGAGGCGCCGGGCGAGGCGCCCGCGACCGTCGACATCGCGGTCGCACAACGCACGAGTACCCGGGTCTTGGTGGGGATGGCGGTCGTCATCGGGGTCATCGTCCTGACGATGGGGGCGTCGTTCGCGCTCGAAGGGTGGCGGGCATCGCCCCCACCGTCCGCAGACCGCAGCCTCACCATCTCGCCGAGCCTCGGACCGACGTCAGGGCCGAGCGTCGCGGCCCATCCGAGCAGGACGGTCGGGGGTCCTGGATCGGATCGCTCCGGGTGCGCAGCCGCCGCGAGGATCAACCGGAATGGCCCGAACGAACATGCGTCGGGCGAAGCGCCGGGAGCTCACGCGGCGTGCTCTGGCCACGGATCCGGAACGACCCACGGCCACGGCAACGATGCCGCGAACGGCCTTGCGTCCACGCGCAGCAACGGTCGAGGGGACGAGAACGGCACGGGCGGCGGCAACGCGAAGCACAAGGGCGCCGGCGCGCAGGATCACCCGGCGCATCCGTCGAGAGCGCCTTCGGAGGCGCCCGCCGCGCCGCCCGCGACCCCGGGCGCCCCGCGCAGCGGTCCCCCGGGCTGAGACCGGCCTCAGTCGTCGTCCGCGCGGCGGAGGCGTTTGGTCTCCGAGCGCTTCCGCTTCGCGGCGATGCGGCGTTCGACGGAGCGCCGGCTCGGTCGGGTCGGACGACGCGAGGGTGGCGGCGGCGCGACCGCCGCCGCGAGGATCTCGGCCATCCGCTCCAGTGCCGCCTCCCGGTTCCGAAGCTGGGACCGCTGCTCCGACGCCGTCACCGTGAGCACGCCGCCGACGAGCCGCCCGGACAGCCGATCAAGCGCACGCTTGCGCTGCACCGGACCCAAGGCCCTCGTGGTGGCCACATCGACGCTCAGCTCGACCCGGGTGTCGGCGGTGTTGACCGATTGTCCGCCGGGGCCCGACGAGTGGCTGAACCTCCAGCGCAAGTCGCGCGCCGGCACGAGGATCGAGCGGCTGACGCGGAGCGGACCAACCATGCGGGCAGTATGAACGCCGGCATCGCCCGGTTCGGCGGCCCTCCGTATCATCGCGAGCGTGATGAGCGGCGATCCGGATCGACCGGCACCCCTGGACCTGGGCGCGGGCCGCCTCGAGGCGTTCAGCGACGCCGTGATGGCGGTCATCATCACGATCCTCGCGCTCGAGCTCCGGGCCCCGCTCGGCCCGACCGTGAAGGACCTGTACGACCAGTTACCGAGCCTGTTCATCTACGTCCTCAGCTTCGTGTTCATCGCGATCTATTGGAACAACCATCACCACCTCCTGCGCGCGACCACGCGGATCAGCGGTGCCGTGATGTGGGCGAACATGCTCCTGCTGTTCTGTCTGTCCTTGATCCCGGTGGTCACGGAGTGGCTGCACGGCTTCTACCGATCCCGGCTCCCCGCCGCGTCTTTCGGCATCGTCGCTCTGGCAGCGGCGTTGTCCTACACGGCCCTGGTGCGCGCCATCATCCGCGCGAACGGACGCGACTCGCTGGTGGGGATGGCGATCTCCTCGGACCTCAAGGGAACCCTGTCGCTGGTGCTCTATGCCGCCGGTGTGGGCGCGGCGCGCCTCAGCGTCTGGCCCGCCTACGCGCTCTACGCGGCGGTCGCCGTGATGTGGTTGATCCCGGACCGACGCTTCACGCGCGGCGCGGGTCAACGGTAGGGACTGGCTCGAGCCCGTAGAGACGTCGGGCAGCCGGCGACATCCGTGCCGCCTCGGCTTCGGAGATGACGGATGCGCGTTGCGGAGCGGCACGCTCGCGCCGGAGCCGACGGGCACGGCGACGCGGCTCGGGTTCGGGTGGTGCCGGCCGCGGCACGTGGGCGTGCCGGATCTTCGGCGGTTCCACCAGATCCAACTCGGCGGGGTCGGCCCGGATCACCTGCTCCTGCACGGCGGCGTCGACCAGCCCCGAAAGGAGCGAGGAAGGCGGTGGGGCCACCTCGTCCGGCTCCCACGGATAACGGAAGGGCGGCGTCCCAGCTCCGGTCAGCCGCCGCTCCTCCTCATCACGACGCTCGAACTCGGCGGCGAAACGCTCGGCCCCCCAGCGCGTGGCCTTCCGGTGCGCGTACGCGAAGAGGGCAGCCTCGAGCTGCTCGTCATCGTGGTCGGCTTCGAGGACGGGCCGCTCAACCGACCCGCCCCGAAGCTCCTCGACCCGATCCGCCCCCTCGGTTCGCACCTCCCAGGTATCGGCCCCGGACCCCCGCGGACTTCAGCCTCATCGCGAGATCTGCCCGGAGAGGGGACGATCACCGGACGCGCACGCCGCGTTCCCCCAGCAACGATCGGAGGATCATCGCGTCGTGCGGTGCCGCGGCCGCCGTGTCGTTGTTGAAATAGACGAACACCTGCCTCGCTGGCAGTGCCGCGATCCGGTCGGCCCAGGCCCGGAGCTTGGCACGCCGGTATCCAGGCCCGGTTCGGGTGCCCTGATGGAACCGGAGGTAGGACCATCCGCCGGTCACGACCGGATCGACCCTGGCGCCCGGACGATCGGCGAGCACGAGCGCGGAGCGCGACCGATCCAGGAGCGCGAGGACCTCATCGGTCAGCCACGATCGATGTCGGAACTCCACCGCGACGCGACAACGGCCGCGGAACGCCGCGAGCGTCTCCTCCAGTCGGTCGGGCGCGGCGGGGAGGTTCGGGGGCAGCTGGAGGAGCACGGGCCCGAGCCTCGGTCCCAACCGCTTCGCCCGAGAGACGAACAGATCGACCGGTTCGCGGGGATCGCGAAGACGACGGAGGTGGGTGAGGTAGCGGCTCGCCTTGACGGCCATCACGAAGCCGCCGCGCGTCTCCCGCTTCCAACGGTCGAACGTCGCGGCTTCCGGGAGCCGGTAGAAGGTGTTGTTGACCTCGACCGTCGAGAAGACGGACGCGTAGTGGTCGAGCCACGCGGTCGTGGGAAGGCCCGCCGGATAGAAGGCGTCCCGCCAGTCCGCGTACTGCCACCCGCTCGTCCCGACGAAGACAGACGGCGTCATGTGCGGGCGGCTCGCCGACGGAGCGTCTTCGCTTCGTCGGCCAGCCGCCGCGCTTCGGCCTCGGCGGCTTCCGCCGAGGCCGAAGCGTCCCGGGCCCTCGCGCGGAGCTGTTCGGCGCGACGCGCTGCGCGCTCGGCCTCACGCTCCGCGACGACCGCGGCGCGTTCGGCCTCCTTCGCCTCGCGCTTGCGAGCCTCCTCGGTGGTGACATCGTCCTCGCCGGCTCCGTCGCCACCCTGGAGCAGCTGGAACCCTCCGGCCGGCCCAAGGCCGGAGCCGGGCATCGCCTCGCGGTCGAGGGTTCCGTCGCGGAGCCGGCCCCCGAGCTCCGGATCGACGGAGGCCGCCTCAAGCGTGAGGACGATCGCGTCGCGGTGAGCGCCTCCACGGGCTCCGAGCGTTTCCAGCGCGACCTCCGCCAGCAGAGCGACCTTCGTCCGGCGCGCCTGCGTCGCGGTCCGAAGGTCATCGGCGCCTTTGCCCGAGATCGCGGCGACCTGCGCTTGCCGCAGGTCGTCGCCCGCACGCAGGAGGGCGGCGACGTCGGCCGGACGCTCCCGGCTCGCCGTGTTCACGGCCCAGGCGACCACGGACGGCTTCCGGAGCTTCTTGATCGCCGCCGCGAGCTCGGGCCCGCCCTCGTCGGCGATCTGAACAGCCAGGGCGTCCCGACCCTCGATGAACCCCTCCGGCGCGAGACCGTAGAGCTCCTTCGCGCGGACGCGAGCCTCGTCCTCGATGGTCACCGGAGCGATCGCTCCATCGGGGCCTCCGATCGATCCGGCCAACCGTACCGCGTTCGGTCCCCCCGGGTGTCGGGCGGGTCCCGCCTCAAGCGGACGTCCCGGACCGCCGAGCTAGGCCCTCGTAGGCTCGAAGAGGACCATCCCGGGAGGCGCGGTGACGGACGAACAGGAGACCGGAGGCAGGCGCCCGCTCGCGCGCCGGGTCGGGCACGTGCTCCTCGGCATCGCGACGCTCGCCGCGATCACGGTGGCCTCGATCGCCTTCGGTCTGCGCATCACCCCCCTGCAACCGGTTTCGGCACTCGGTCAGACGGTCGGGGTCGGCTCAACCTCGCCGACCGCGAGCCTGCGCGGCCCGGGTGAGGTGGATCTGTTCGGGCAACCCCTCCCGACACAAGCACGGTTCCTCGGCCCCGTTCGGCCGCGGCTGGTGCTGACGGACATCACGCTCAACCAGCAGGTCGCAGGACTGTTCGCGCCGGACACGCAGGCCGGATCGGCCGCGGCCCTCGGCGAGCAGCTCGCGAGCGGTTGGAAGCGCTACTTCGCGTGGGAGATCACGTTCGTGGCCGTCGGCGCGCTGCTCCTGCTGGGGATGATCGCCGGATGGCGTCGGCACCTCTGGAGCTGGAAGAAGACGCTCCTGACGGTGCTCGGCGGGCTGCTGGTCGTCGAAGCCGTCAACGTGGGCCTCATCATGCTGACGGCGGCGACCGCCTCCAGCGTCCTGCACGACGTGCACTCCCTGGGGGAGCTCGTGGGCCGGAGCGAGCAGCCACCGCTGGCGGCGGCGCCGGGGCCTCCGCTCCGTGGCGTGCAGGCCGTGGTGATAGGTGACTCGACCGCGGCGGGCCTCGGCGGTCCACCGTTGCCCGATCCGAGCCCGCAGGACCAGGCGTGCGGTCGCAGCGCCGACGCGTACGGCCTGCTCCTCGGGCGCGTGAACCGATGGAACGTCCGCAACCTGGCATGTAGCGGGGCGACGATCCGCAGTGGGCTCCTGGGCGCGCAGTCGGCGGGCGGCGGCTCGATCCCTCCGCAGCTCGCCGTGGCGAAGCGGGCGGTCGACGCCTCGGCCGTGGTGATCGGGGTCGGCGCCAACGACCTGAACTGGGGGCCAATGATCCGGCTGTGCGCGGTGTCGGTCACGTGTGACGATCGGGCCTCCACCGTCTTCTTCCAACGACAGCTCTCGTCGTTCGCGCGCGACTACTACGAGCTGCTCCGCCAGATCGCGGGCCTTCCCGACGATCCCAAGGTGGTGATCAACCTCTACTACGCCCCGTTCGCACCGAACGCCGACTGCCTCACGGGGCTCACGCCGGCGAAGATCACCGTCCTGCTGGACCGGCTCGACGCCCTCAACGCGGTGCTCGCGGACGGAGCGAAGACCTTCGGCTACCTCTCCGTGAAGCCAGACTTCACCGGTCACGGGCTCTGCACGGAGCAAGCGTACGTCCAGGGTCTCCGCGACGCGGCGCCGTTCCATCCGAACGGGACCGGCCAGCTCGTGATCGCGCTCGCGGACGAGCGGGCGTTGCTCGGGGCGCCGTGAGCCCGGTTGGACGCGTCGAGCCGTTCGCACCATCATCGTCCGATGGGCACGCCGCAAGGCGGGATCTTCGCGCTCGGGACGTCCTCGCACGCGTACCTCGAGTTCGACCTGCGGGTGGGAGTGGCCGAGCACGCCCTCGCGAGTGCCCTGGCCGGTCTCCGCGAACCGCGGACGACGATGGGCGGCGTGAACCTCGTGATGGGGTTCCGCCCGACGCTCTGGCGAACGCTGCAGCCACAGGTCACGCCCAAGGACGTCGAGGACTTCGACCGTGACGTGGTCGGACCGGACGGCTTCACGATGCCCGCGACCCAGCACGACGCCGTCGTCTGGCTCTCCGGCAGCGCGTACGACGTGATCTTCGACATGTCGCTGGGCGTGATCCGGGAGCTCGGATCCGTGGCGTCGGTCGCCGAGGAGACCGCGAGCTGGCCGTACCATCACGACCTCGACCTCACCGGGTTCATCGACGGGACCGAGAACCCGACGCTGATCGACGCCGCCGACATCGTGCTCATCCCCGACGGGAGCGCCGGCGCGGGAGGGACGATCCTGCTGCTCCAGAAGTGGCGTCACGACGCCACGACGTGGACCTCGCTCCCGGTCGAGCGTCGGGAGCTCGTGATCGGCCGGCGGCTGGTCGACAGCACGGAGCTGGAGGACAAGCCCGACGACTCCCACGTCGCGCGGACGGACCAGGACCTGTTCGGGAAGATCTTCCGGAGGAACACGCCGTACGGGACCGTCCTGGATCACGGAACGATGTTCGTCGGGTTCGCGGCCGAACAGCGACCGCTCAGCACGATGCTGCAGAGCATGGCCGGATCGACGAACGGGACCCGTGACGCCCTCACGCGTTACACGACCCCGCTCACGGGTGCGTACTACTTCGTCCCCTCGGCCCGAGATCTACGCGTCGACGGCAACGAGGTCTGACGCGCGAGGCAGGATCAGCTCCTCGTCGAACGTCGACTCGTCGAGCCGGAGCGCCCTCGAGAACGCGATCGCGACGCCGCCGAGCAGCGTCGTCATCGTCAGCCCTTGCAGCCAATCAGCAGGTGATGCGGGTGCGACCATCCCGATGCTCCTTCGTGAGGTGTCGTGTGGGCCACGATCGGATGCGTACGATCCAAGCACCCGCGCCTGGATGGACGCTGGGAGCGATCCCAGAAGAGGCTCAGGCTCGTAGGCTGGGGACAGGTCGACCGAGGGAGGTGGGAGCGGTGTCGGACAACGCGCCGGAGAACGCGAAGCAGGCATGGAACGACGTCGGGGAGCGGTTCTCGTCGTGGGGTCGTCGTCTCTCCGATCACTACCGGGAGGCGGGCGGGACCGGCCACGCGACCGTCGCGGGGTCGCAGCGCAAGCTCGAGGAAGCCGCCCGTGAGATCGGCAGCGAGATCGGGCGAGCCTTCACGGCGCTCGGCGAGACGATCAACGACGATGACGCGAAGGAGGAACTGAAGCGCGCCGTCACCGCGATCGGGGACGCGGTCACCGTCACGGTCAGCGAGGCCGGGAGGGTGATCCGAGGCCGAGGCTCGTTCGACGAGCAGCCGCAGCGCCCGGATCAGGCCGACGACGAGGGACCAGCGAGCGCGAGCGGATAGGTCGCCTCGATGGCGCTGCTCGATCTGGCTCCGGGGTCGTTCGAGGAGTACGCGGCTGCCGGAGGCGGGCACGGACTCGCGGTCGCGCTCGGCGCGTGGCCGGAGGCCGTGATCGAAGAGGTCGCGAAGAGCGGCCTCCGGGGCCGCGGCGGCGCCGGATTCCCCACCGGCGAGAAGTGGCGGGCCGTCCGTACGGTCGGGGCCGGGCCGCGGTTCGCGGTGTGCAACGCCGCGGAGGGCGAGCCGGCGACGTTCAAAGACCGGACGTTGCTCCGGACGAACCCGTACCAGGTACTCGAGGGGCTCGCGATCGCCGCCCACGCGGTCGGGGCCGAGCGCGCGTTCCTGGGGCTGAAGGAGGCGTTCGTTCCGGAGACCGAGGCGCTCGGACGAGCCTTGAAAGAGATGCAGGCCGCGGACGCGCTGGGGCGGATCCCGATCGAGATCGTCCTCGGCCCGGACCTCTACCTCTTCGGCGAGGAGACGGGACTGGAAGAGGTCATCGAGGAGCGGCCGCCGCTCCCGAGGACCGTTCGCCCGTTCATCCAGGGGTTGTTCGCGACCCCACCCAACGACAACCCGACCCTCGTCAACAACGTCGAGACGCTCGCGAACGTGCCGCACATCCTTCGAGAGGGCCCCGACTGGCTGCGGGCGACGGGCACCGTCGAGTCCCCCGGCACGATGGTGTTCACCGTCTGCGGCGACGTCCAACGCGAGGGTGTGTTCGAGCTTCCCCTCGGGTCCCCGTTGCGCTCGCTCGTGGAGGAGGCCGGCGGCGGTGCGCAGGAAGGCCGAACGATCAAAGCGATCTTCCCGGGTGCATCGAACACCGTCATGGTGCCGCAGGAGCTCGACACGCCG
>VAYF01000335.1 GCA_005883885.1 Actinomycetota bacterium
CCGGCGAGTGACGCCGGAGCGCCGTCCAGTCGCACCCCCGTCAGCGCCAGGAGCATGCGCCGAGGATGGGTCGTGGCCGAGGGAGCCTCGAACGTGAGGGAGAGCAGGGTGGTTCCACCCGAGAGGTCGAGCGCATACGGGTGCGATCCCTCGGCCAGGGTGAGCGGCTCGGTGCTGGTGAAGGATCCATCCGTTCGACGAACCGCCGCGCGAAGCTCGAGGCCAGCCGCGTCGCGCGGGCTGTCGATCGTCAGCTCAAGTGTCCGCGAGCCCTGGGGGAGCGTCATCCCCTCGGCCGGCGCCGCGAGACGACCGAGCAACCCATCGAAGGACTCGGTGGCGAAGTCCGCGCGCCACCACGCGGCCTGCTGGAAGGTCGCCGGATCCACCGCCAGCCCTTCGGGCGGGTTCGAGTACGCCCCCGCGAATCCTTCGGGTTGGATGCGTCCGACGTCCGCCATGCCCGGCGGCAACGACCGGTCGAACGCGTTCGACCCGTCGGGTGGGAGGCCCACGGTCGCCACCCAGTCGGCGCCCGCGAACGCGTGTGCCGCGTCTTCGTGGTTCTGCAAGGTCGTCGCGCGGTAGGTCGTCGAGACGAACAGCAGCCCGGTGGCGAGCACCACCAGGACGGCCGACGCGAAGACGACGCCGGGGGTTCGCCCGAGCCGCCGGCCCGCCAAGTACGTCGAGAGCCGTCGGGACCGCCCGATCCTCCCGTCGAGCGAACCGAGTCCCCACGACAGCATGCGGACGACCAGGAAGGATGCGCCGAGGATCACGAGCGTCGGCCCGAAGAGCAGGAGCGGGTCGATCGATCCCTGGCCGGCGGTCGCGGGCGCCAGCGCCTCCCCGTTGCGGAGCTGCGCGAGTGCGAACAGTCCCACCGGCAAGACGATGAGCTCGACGGGGGCGCGTGCCAACGCGGGGCGCGTCTCCCGGGACGTCTGTCGTCGCTCGGCGATGATCGTTCGACGGACCGCCGGGATCGACGGCAGCCATAGCACGAGCGCGCCCGCCGCGGCCGCCGCCGCGCCGAACAGGACCGAGCTCAGCGAGACGGTGGTGGGGAACCCCGCCTCCCCCGGCCGCGGGCCGTTCGTGAGACCCGCGAACCGGGCGAGGAGGGCACCGATCGCGATACCGATCGGGAGGGCGAACGCTGCGGCGAGCAGCGCCTGGAGCGCTTGCGCCAGGAGCAACGTCCTCGTCGTGAACCCGCGCGAGTGCAGGACCGCGAGCTCGAACGACTGCCGGGAGACGAGCAACACTCCGACGCCCGCGAGCACGACGAGGGTGACCACGAGGATCTGCAGGAGGACGAGCAGGATCGGCACCCGAAGATCGGAGACAGAACGCTGAACCCCCGCGATCAAGATCTGGATCCCGCTGGAGACGTGCGGGGGTTGCTGCTGGACGACCAACCGGTGGTTGATGTCGGCAGAGAACCGCACGTAGGCGCTCGGCAGGTTCAAGGCATCCGGGTACGTGATGCCCGTGAGCGAGAGATAGAGGTCCCACGCGAAGTGCGTCGACAGACCGAGCTCGGTCGCGAGCGTCCGTGCCGTCGGCCGGTCGACGAGCACCGGGACAGGGTCCATGGAATCGCCCTGCGGGAACGGTGTGTCCTCGCCGAACCAGAACGCGTCCGTTCGGGCAGGGGGATCGAAGATCCCTGATACCTGAACCGTCCGGTGCTCGTTCGTCGGGCCCAGGACCTCGACCCGATCTCCAACCCTGAGACCGGAGAGCTGAGCCAGGCCGATGGGGACGGCAACCTGCCCAGTGCCGGGGGCCGTTCCCGAGCGGTAGGCCAGGTGCGCGCCGCCGCCCGCGCGGAAGAGCATGGGAACGGAGCCCCCGCTGGCTCCGATGCGGACGGTCGTCTCCCCCTGGGGGACGACCGTCTGCACCGGAAGCAAGGAAGACAACGCCCGCACCTGTCGATCGGCTGCGGCCCAGTTGAAGGAGGAACCGCCGTAAAGGTCCACGCGAACGTTCTCGACGGGGACGCTGGCCGTGGCGATCGCCGACGCCAGGATGGAGTTGCGAGCTGCGTCCGTGTAGATGGGACCGGACGCCATCACGCCCACGCTGAATGCGAGCGTCAACACGACGCCCAGCGCCATCAGGCGCTGAGCGACCAAGCGTCGGAACAAGAAGCGCCCGTGGACAGGCCCGAGATCATCCTCGCGCCCGGACCGACCCCGATCCCACCGGAGGTCCTCCTCGCGCAGGGAAGTCCGCTCGTGTATCACCGGGGTCCCGGGTTCGGCGGGCTGATGCGCGACGTGACCGCGCGGCTGCGGACGCTCTACCGCGCCGAGCGCGCCCGGATCCTGCTCCTGACCTCGAGCGGAACGGGCGGGCTGGAGTCCGCGATCCAGAACTGCTTCTCGCCCGGTGACGAGGTGTTCGTCCCGCTCGCTGGGTTCTTCGCGGAGCGATGGGCACGGCTCGCGGATGCCTTCCGATTGACCGTGCACCCGTTGGAGGAGGAGTGGGGGACGCGACTCGACCCGGACAAGGTCGCGGACGTCCTCGCTCGACATCCCGGGATCAAAGGCGTGCTCCTCACGCACTCGGAAACG
>VAYF01000336.1 GCA_005883885.1 Actinomycetota bacterium
TCGCACCGGCGATGCACTCGGGGATGTGGGGTGCGGATGCAACGCAGACCAACGTCGCAACCCTTTCATCGCGCGGCGTGCGGTTCGTCGGGCCGGTCGACGGTCCGCTCGCGCACGGCGACACCGGCCCCGGTCGCATGAGCGAGCCCTCGGAGATCGCGGACGCGGTCTTCGCGGCCCTGCGGCCCCGCGATCTCGACGGAGCTCGCATCCTCGTCACGGCCGGGCCGACCCACGAGCCGATCGATCCGGTCCGCTACATCGGCAACCGCTCGAGCGGGAAGATGGGTGTCGCGATCGCGCGTGAGGCGAGCGCTCGAGGCGCCGAGGTCACGTTGGTGCTCGGTCCCGCCACCATCGCGCCTCCACCGGCCGTTGAAGTGATCCGGGTCCAGACCGCAGATGAGATGCGTTCGGCCGTGATCGACCGCTTCACCGCAGCCGATGCGGTCGTGATGGCTGCTGCGGTCGCGGACTTCCGTCCGAAGGCGCCGAACGATCGGAAGATGAAGAAAGACGCGGGCGTCCCCGACCTGATGTTGGAACCGACCCCGGACATCCTGGCCGAGCTGGGGGAGGGGAGACGGCCCGGTCAGTTCCTGGTGGGCTTCGCGGCGGAGACCGACGATGTGGAGGAAGGCGGTCGCGCGAAGCTGAGGAGCAAGCACCTCGATGCGCTCGTGGCGAACAGGGTCGGCCGCGAGGGCACCGGGTTCGGGACCGAGACGAACGAAGCGACGATCCTGGTGGCCGATGGGCGGGAGGTGCCGATGCGCGCGTGGTCGAAGACGGAGCTCGCGTCGGCCGTCTGCGACCTCATCGCCCGGTTCCTGACGGGCCTCGGGGTCGCCGGTAGACTCGGGCGATCATGAGCGAGAGCTACCTGTTCTCATCCGAATCCGTGACCGAGGGACACCCCGACAAGCTCGCCGACCAGATCAGCGACGCCGTCTTGGACGCGATGCTCGCCAAGGACCCGAACAGCCGCGTCGCGTGCGAGACCCTGGTGACGACCGGGGTCGTCTTCGTCTCCGGGGAGATCACCACCGAGGGGTACGTCGACATCCCCTCGGTCGTTCGGAACACCGTGGTCGAGGTCGGTTACACGGACGCCCGGTTCGGCCTCGACGGCTACACGTGGTGCGGGCGACCAGGGGATGATGTTCGGGTACGCGTGTCGCGAGACCGACGAGCTGATGCCGTTGCCGATCGCCCTGGCCCATCGTCTCGCCCGACGACTGTCCGACGTGCGCAAGGCCGGCATCGTTCCCTACCTGCGCCCCGACGGCAAGAGTCAGGTGTCGGTGGAGTACGGTGACGGCAAGCCGGCACGGGTCGACACCGTATTGATCAGCGCACAGCACCGGGAGGAGGTCGACGTCGAGACCCTCCTTCGCCCGGATGTCGAGGCCGAGGTGATCGATCCCGTGCTCCGCGAGTTCCCGGAACTCACCACCGAAGGCGTGCGGGTCCTCGTGAATCCGACGGGGCGGTTCGAGGTCGGCGGACCGAAGGCCGATACCGGCCTCACGGGCCGCAAGATCATCGTCGACTCCTACGGCGGCATGGCGCCGCACGGCGGCGGCGCCTTCAGCGGGAAGGATCCGACGAAGGTCGACCGCTCCGGCGCGTACATGACGAGGTACGTCGCCAAGAACGTGGTCGCGGCCGGACTGGCGGACAGGTGTCTCCTGCAGGTCGCGTATGCGATCGGCACGGCGCATCCGGTGTCGCTGATGATCGATACCTCCGGGACCGAGCAGGTGGATCCCGTCAAGCTCCAGGCCGCGATCTGGGAGATCTTCGACTTCCGTCCGGCGGCGATCATCCGCGACCTGGATCTGGCTCGTCCGATCTACCAGGAGACGGCCGCCTACGGGCATTTCGGACGCAAGGAGTTCCCCTGGGAGGCCACGGATCGCGTCGACGCGCTCCGGAGCGCCGTCGGCGCCTGAGGCACTCTCGGGCCCGGTCGCGGTCTGCATCGACCGACCGGTCCTCTCGCTCGACCGGCCGTTCACGTACACGCTCCCAGCCGAGCTCGGTGCGGGGGTCGGCTCGTACGTCCGCGTCCGGTTCCACGGCAAGCTGACGCGCGGGTGGATCGTCGGCACCGCCGACGAGCTCCCCGGTCGGATGCTGCCGGTGACGCGGCTCGTATCGCCGGTTCGATCCTTCGATGAACCGATGCTCCGGCTCGCGAGGTGGATGAGCGAGCGATACGTCGCACCGCTCGCAACGGTGCTCGGCGTGCTGTCGCCGCCGCGGGTAGCGAGTGAAGAGGTCGAACCCGCGCAGACGGCCGACGATCGCGAGCAGCGACCGGAGGTCCCGAAGGGGCCGGATGGACCGCCGGTCCCAACAACGCTCTCGGGATATCGGGGCGGGCCCGAGTTGCTCGAAGCGATCGGCGCAGCGACGGGGGCG
>VAYF01000178.1 GCA_005883885.1 Actinomycetota bacterium
TCCGGAGATGTTCCGCCCCCAGGGCCGGCGACCGCGAGGGGTCTGGTAGATGCAGTCCTCGACGAAGAACGACATCGCCGTGTCGAGGTCGTACCGATTGAAGGCCGCGATCAACTCGCGCAGGAGCCGGATCGGGTCAAGATCTTGCTCGGTCGACATGGGGCTGCCAGCAGGTCGGTGGGCACGGTCGCGATCGACGACGGCGTGGCTGACGGTACTACCATCCGCCGATGGCGGAGGACCGCACGCAGGAGACGCGCCGTCGAGTGAGCGCCGGCATCCTCCTGTTCCGCCGTCGTGAGGGGCGGCTCGAGGTCCTCCTCGGTCACCCCGGCGGCCCGTTCTTCGCGAAGAAGGACGAGGGATCGTGGACGGTCCTGAAGGGGGAGGCCGATCCCGGGGAGGAACTCGTTGCCGTCGCTCGTCGCGAGTTCGCCGAAGAGACCGGGCAGGAGCAACCGGACGACACGATGCTCGAGCTCGGAGAGGTCCGGCAGCGAGGTGGGAAGACCGTGGTCGCCTGGGCGCTCGGCGGGGATCTGGATCCGGCGGCGGCGCGGAGCAACACCTTCGAGATGGAGTGGCCACCCCGGTCCGGTCGCGTTCGCGAGTTCCCCGAGATCGATCGCGTCGGGTGGTTCGATCTTCCAACCGCGCGACGGAAGATCCTGCCGGCCCAGGTCCCGTTCCTCGACCGGCTCGAGCGCGCGATCATCCTGTAACCGGAGGGGGTTGAGCTCACGACCGGCGCGGCCAGGTCGAACCCCACGCCCCGGGCGAGACGCTCGCAGCCGCCGTGTGGTCGCCGCGCAGCGTCGCGATCGTGCTGCGCACGCGTTCCGACGAGGGAACGTTCCCTTTCCTCTCGAGTCGAGCGAGGGCCTCACCGTATGCCTCGAGTGCCTCGTCGGTGCGGCCTGCGCTCGCCAGCACGTACCCGAGGCTCGTCCAGGCGCGAGCCTGTGTATCGAGCGATTCGGTCGGCTCGACGATGTCGATGGCTGCACGCGCGAAGCGCTCCGCGTTGGGGTGAGCACCGATATCGGCAAGCGCACGTGCCCTCGCCGTCCGCCACCCGGCCATCGTCTCGAAATCATCGGAGAAGGAGATCCCTTCCGCTCGCTCGGTTGCCGCGATCGCGTCGTCGGTCCGCCCGAGCCCCTGCAGGGCGTCGGCGCGCAAGCACTGCACCGTCGACCGGAAGCCCTCCTCTCCCTGTCGCTCCAGGTCTCGCTCGCCTTCGGCGAGGATCGCCTCTGCGGCGGCGAAATCACCGGCCAACAGCTCGATGTACCCGCGTTGCATCGTCGACGCAGCCGCGTGCAGCTCGTCGCCGAGCTCGGTGACCACCTCATGCGCCTCGCTCCACTGAGTCCTCGCGTGATCGAACTCCGCCATCATCGCGAGCGAGAGCGCGTCCAGGAGATCGCCGAACGCGCGCGCGTATCGCGACATCGACGGAGAGGTGCGTAGCGTTCGCCACCGATCGTCCACGAGCTGCGCAGGGACCGGTCCGTACGACATCACCGCCGGGATCCACGATGCCGCCTCCGGCGCGAGCCGGACCTCTCCGCTTCGAGCCGCAAGCTCCTGGGCTCGCTCCAGCATCGCGATCGCGCGCGTTTGATGACCGAGCCAGCTCGATGACACACCGACGAAGAAACAGACCTCGGCGATCGCCATCTGGTCGTCCGCCTGCTCGAGCGCCGGCAGGAGTGCCTCGGCCTCCGCCTGCAGCTCGGACTGGGCGGTGCCCTCGACGTGTGATCGCACGAACTGGCGCCGCGCGACCGCGCGCGCGACCGTGCCGATATCACCGGCTGCCCGCCCGAACCCCTCCGCCTGGCGGAGAGCGGTCAGGGCCTCCTCGTAGCGTCCTTCACGCTCGTGCAAGACCCCCAGATCAAGCAGGATCGGCGCGCGCTCGACGGAGGAGGGAGGCAGGAGCGGATCGGCCCGTCCGAGCAACGCCGAAGCCGCACGGATGTCGCCGCGCTCGAAGGCCCGCCGGCCCGCGACGGCGAGCCGGGCGGCCGCCCGCTCTCCCGAGCCTCGAGCGCGCTCGTCGCCCGGGGAGAGCTCCGACCACAGACGCGATGCCTGTTCGAAGTGGTACCCGACGATCTCGTCGAACTCGCCCTCACGACCCCCGGCTGTCGCTTGGAGCCACGCGGCGTACCGCACGTGCAGCCCGGCGCGAGCCTCCTTCGGGATCCGCGCGTACGCGGCATCGCGGATCAAGAGGTGCCGGAACGCGAACCCGTCCTCGCCGGCGAACAGCGACTCGCCCGGCCGGATCAGGTCGCGTCGCACGAGCGCCGTGAGCCGCTCGGAGACGTTCGGGCGATCGGCCTCCGAGGAGAGCGCGAGGACGGCGCCACGGTGGAACCCCTTGCCTTCGACCGACGCGTACTCGAGGACGACCAACTCGTCCGGAGGGAGCCGTTCGAGGCGAGCCTCGATCAGCGCGGTCACCGTCGGCGGTACGGCGAGCGATGCCAGATCGCCGCGCGCGACCCAGCCATCCCCATCCGGGACGAGCGTCGCGTCTTCGACCAGCATCGCGACGAGATGCTCCACGAACAACGGGATCCCTTCGGCAACCGCCGCGATCCGGTCGGCGACCTCCTTCGGGACGCCGGCGAGCAGCTCTTCGACGAAGCGCTCGGTTTCGTCGGTCGACAGCGGCTCGAGCTCGATCGACGTTGCGTTCCGCTTCCCTCCGCCCCACGCGGGGCGTGTGTCGAGGAGGTCCGGCCGGGCACTGCACAACAGCAAGACGGGCGCGTCGCGCGTCCAGTCGGCGACGTGCTCGATCAGGTCGACGAAGGTCGGCTCGGCCCATTGGATGTCGTCGAGGTCCACGACGAGGGGCTGCGTCCGCGCGAGCGACTCGAACAACCTGCGCACCGCCCAGAAGGTCTCCTCCGGCGCGGCCGTCGCACCGGCCACACCGAGGAGTTGCGCGAGGCGTTCGGCGACGAGCTCCCCCTCGGCGTCGTCGCTCGCGAGCCGGCGCAGTTTGCGACGGATCTCCTCGGCGGCGTCGACGTCGGAGAGCTCGGCTGCGCGCGTGAACATCTCGACGAGTGGCCAAAACGTGATGCCGTCCCCGTACGGAAGGCACCGGCCTCGAAGCACCCGGGTTTCGACGCTCGAGAGGAACTCCTCTACGAGGCGGGACTTCCCGACCCCCGGCGTGCCGAGGATCGTGAAGAGCACGCAGGCGCGGTCGGCGATCGCCCGGTCGAACGCTTCGGTCAGCATCCTGAGCTCTCGCCGCCGTCCGACGATCGGGATGTCGCGACGCCGTGCGATCCCCTCGGCGCTCGGATGGACCGTGATCAGACGCCACGCCTTCACGGGCTCGGCCTTGCCCTTCGCGTCGAGCGGCGGGACACTCTCCGCGACGACGGCATCCCGAACGAGCCGGTAGGTCGACTCGCCCAACAGGATCTCGCCGGGCACGGCACCCTGCTCGAGTCGGGCCGCCGTGTTCACCGCGTCGCCGGTCGCGATCGTCTGCGCCCCGGTGCCCGCGACGACCTCGCCGCTGTTCACACCCGTGCGGTTCGTGATGGTCACGCCGTGGTCGCGTTCGAGCTGCTTGTTGAGGTCCGCGAGTGCCTCCCGCATCTCCGAGGCTGCGCGGGCGGCGCGCAGCGCGTCATCCTCGTGCACGACCGGCACACCGAACACCGCCATCACCGCGTCCCCGATGAACTTCTCCACGGTGCCTCCGTGGCGTTCCAACACCCCACGCATCACGTCGAAGTAGCGACCCATCACGCGGCGGAGCGTCTCCGGATCGAGCCGTTCTCCGAGCGCCGTCGACCCCGACACGTCGTTGAAGACGATCGTGACCGTCTTGCGGACCTCGGAGGCGGGCGGTGTCTCACCTTCGAGACGGCTGCCGCAATCGCCACAGAACCGCTGCCCTTCGGGGTTCTCGTGCCCGCAGGTGGGACAGATCATGCGGGCAGGGTAGGGCCGGACGGAAGGGCACTCAACCGCGAGGCCTCACCTGCCGCTGGAGTGCGGCACCCTGCGCTGCGGTCGTCACGGCGATACGAGGACGCGGCGGACGGCGGGCAGCCCCGTCGCGAGCTCGATCCACGACGACCCGGCGTCGCGAGAGCCGAACAGCCGCCCATCCGACGTTCCGAACGCGGCGAACGAGCCGTCGGGGAGCGCGTCGAGGCAGGAGCTGTCGATGTTGTCGTCGAACCACTCGGGCAGCCCGTCACGGCATCGCTCGAACCCGCCGTTCGCGAGGGCCCCTCGGTAGACGGCGCTGCGACCGCCGCGCGGTCCGTTCGACGCGGAGACGAGCACGGCGTCGCCGCAGACGGTGACCGCGCGCGAGTACGGAGCTTCGAGCCCTTCGGCCCGAAGGGTCCACGTCGCGCCGCGATCCCCGCTGACGGCGAGCCCGCCCGCGCACGCGGCGAGCACGAGGCCCTCCGCCGTCGCGACCTGGTGCACATCCGCGTCGATATCGATCGTCGGCGTCCAGTGCTCGCCTCGGTCGTCGGTCCGCAGGATGCCGCCGACGTGCACGTTGACGTAGAGGTCGTCGTCCCACTCCGAGAGCGACCGTGTCTCCGGCGGCCCACCCCATGGCGTGTACCAGGAGGAACGACCGTCCGCCCGGTCGAAGGCGCCGACCGGCTCCAGGCGATCGCCGACGACACGGAACAGGTGAGCTTCGGACGAACCCACGAAGACGTCGGCATCGGTGGTCGCGATGGAAGTGATCCGGAGACCGGCGAGGTCGGCGACGTGGTCCCACTCGTCACCGCTCGCGTGCCAGAGCTGAGAGCCGTCCGCGGCGGCCCAGAGCTCCGGTCCGTTCGGTGCGAGGGCGGGCACCGCACGACCCGCGAGTTGCACGGATCCCGCCGCTCCCCGGTCATCGAACGGATGGAGCCCCTCCCGCGACGCAACCAGGACCCTCATGGGTCGATGCTCTCACCCGCCCGGCGGTGGCGTAGATTCTGGGCCATGAGCGACCGAGATGAACGGGACGTCTCGGTGGTGGGCCGGGGCGCCCACGTGGAAGGGAGCCTGGTTTCGACCGGGTCCCTGTGGATCGCGGGTCGCATGACGGGCGAGATCTCCGTCGAAGGCCAGGTGACCGTGGCCCCGGACAGCGAGGTCGAGGCCGACATCAAGGCGGGGAGCATCAACCTGGCCGGCCGGGTGAACGGCAACCTGACCGCCCCCGGCTCGGTCGAGCTGCCCGCGCAGAGCCAGGTCAAAGGCGATGTCCGCGCCAGGAGCGTCACCGTGCAGGGGGCCGTCCAAGGCAACGTCGTGGCCGAGCAGAAGGTCGAGCTGGGCCCGGGAGCACGGCTGCAGGGCGACATCACGTGCTCAGCACTCGTCGTCGCCGAGGGGGCAGTCTTCCGAGGCCGATCCATCATGGCCCAACGGCCGAGCACGTAGGCCTCCCGCTCAGACCAGCGACAGGTACGCGGTGTGCGCCGTGAGGTAGTCGTCCAGGATCGAGCGGGCGAGCGGGTACGAGCCCACCAACGGGTGGGCGAGGAGCGCCTCGAGCGCCGTGTCGTACGACGCCTCGACGGCTGCTCGCACCGTCAGCCGCTCGTACAGCTTGACCTGCGCGAGCAACGCCCGTGCAGTCTCCGGGATCCGTCCCTGCGCCAACGGGTGGGCGCCGTGCTCGTCCATCATGCACGTGACCTCGACGACGTCCTCATCCCCAAGGCCGTGGATCGCTCCGCGGTTCGGTACGTTGAGGATCAGCGGCAGCTTGCGGCGTTGGCTCGACGCGAGCATCACCGCCGTCGCGACGCCCCCGTAGCCCTCGCCCTCGAAGATCTCGTGATCGAGATCCGGCGATGCCGGCGTGACGAGCGCTTCGCCGCGCTCGCGCGCGAAATACGTCTCGTCGCGCGTCGCCATCGTCCGGGTCCACGCATCCGCCGCGCCCGCCAGGTCATCCGCGTCGATGCGCGCGCGCAGGACGGGCCAGAGCGCGTCGTTGATCGTGGCGATCTGCGCCGCGCGCGTGCCGCCGGATCGCAGGATGTTCTCCACCGCCTGCTCCCGGTAGTAGTAGAAGTAGAGGTACTCCATCGGGAGCATCCCGATGCTGCGCACGAGGTCGGTTTCGAACAGGCGCCACTGATGGTCGAGCCGGCGGAGCTCGTCGTAGCGATCGAGCAGCTCGGGGAGCCGGTCCCGCCCGTCGACCAGCACCCGGTGGATCCATCCGCAATGGTTGAGCCCGAAGTAGTCGGCGTGGACCTGGTCGCCCGGCACCCCGAGGGCGGCCGCGACGCTTCGCTTCATCGAGACCGGCCCGTCGCAGACGCCGACGGCACGGACGCCGCTGTGATCGTTGAGGGCCTGAGTGACGATCCCGACCGGGTTCGTGAAGTTCACGACGAGGGCGTCCGAGGCCACCTCCTGGATCGTCCGTGCGTGCTCGAGCATCGCGGGGATGGTGCGCATCGCCATCGCGAAGCCCCCGGGCCCTGTCGTCTCCTGGCCGAGGACGCCGTGCTTCAGCGGCAGCTCCTCGTCGAAGGTGCGCGCGCGCTCCTGTCCCGGTCGGATCGCGGCGAACACGACGCTCGCGCCGCCGA
>VAYF01000328.1 GCA_005883885.1 Actinomycetota bacterium
CGTCGTCACCCGGGCGCGCTGCGAGCCGCTCGCCGACCTCGCGTTGCATCATCACCACCGATCGCACAACCCTCGGCACGCGTGCCAACACATCGAGGACGAGCGGCGTCGCGATGTTGTACGGCAGGTTCGCGCAGAGGATCCACGGATCGTCGCCCGGCCCGAGGACCGTGTCCCAATCCAACCGCATCGCGTCCGCGGGGACGACGCGGACCCGCGGACGTCCCTCGAGCACGTCGTTCAGCGCCGAGACCAATGCCGGGTCGAGCTCAACCGCCACCACGTCGGCGCCGCTCGCGTCGAGCGCCAGCGTGAGGGAACCGAGGCCCGCTCCGATCTCGACCACCCGATCGCCGGGACCGATCGCGGCATCTCGGACGATCGCCCGCGCGACGTTGAGGTCCAGGAGGAAATGCTGTCCGAGCAGCCGGCGCGGAACGATCCCGTGCCGGTCCGCCAGGGCACGGAGCTCGGCGGCTCCGAGACCGGGGGCCCTACCAGCTGAGCGCGACGTAGAGGACGCCGTGCCCGAGCGGGGAAAGGGCCGCGAAGGCCTCGGGTGAGAGGTCGATGACGCGTCCCGGCGCGAACGGTCCTCGGTCATCGATCACCACGGTAACGGAGCGGCCGGTGGCGAGGTCCGTGACCAGCACGTGGGTCCCGAACGGGAGCCATGGATGCGCCGCCGTGTAGCCGCTCCACGGGGGGTCGTACCAGGTCGCCTTCCCTTCCTCGGCGGTCGCGCCGGTCCCGGGTTCGGTTAGCGTCCCGTCGTACCTGGAGAAACCGTTCGGTCGACGAAGCCCGGAACGCCCGGCTGGAGGAGGAAGGACGTACCGGGCGTCATGGTGCTCGTGTACTCCGTGTGCACACGGAACGGCACCACGTGCAGCTGCCGGATCTCGGTCACGTCGACCCGGTCGTACCGGACCGACATGCCTGATTGAAGGGGGGTACTGGGTGGCGGGGCGACGCGATCGTCAGCGTCGGGTTCGATCCCCATGGCCGAGAGGAGCGCCCCGACCGTGCTCGCGTTCGTTGAGACGTCGTGCACCTTCCCCGACACGACGGCTCGAACGGAGACGGACGGAGTACCGACGGCTTCCAGTGCCGCCGCTTGGCCGAGCGGAGGGGCCGCCTTCCCAAACAGCCCCCCGCCCGGTTGCTCCACCACCCAGACCCCCACACCGTGGGGGCCGACCGCCGCGGCGAACGCGTCCGCCGGCATCCCCGGCGGCTGGCTCACCATGACGGTCATGCCGTCCGCCAGGGCGGTGCCCGGCGGAGGTTGTACCTGCAACCCGAGCGTCAGCGGTACGCCCTCGGATCGCAGAAGATCTCCGACGTTCGATGAGGTCGTCCGCACCGACTGCGGCGTCCCGGCCACGACGAGCGTCACGTTCTTGTGCCATGCGAGCGAGAGCGCGGTCCCGACGAGCAGCGTCCCCGTCGCGAGAACGGCGACCTGGAGCGCGCGTTGGATGCGCAGCCGCCTGAGCCGCGAGGGCCGAACCACCCTTCCTCCGATCGCTCGGGGAGGGCCTCTGGGGGAAGCGGCTCGGTGAGAAACACCCGGGCCGGGCGGAAGCCTCCGGTCGCATGAGTGCCCCACCCTACCGAACCCTCAACCCTCACTGCAACCTTGAGAGCGAACGGGCGTTCGCCGCTAACGGAGGCCCTGGAAGGCCGTTCTCGCGTTGTCGGCGGTCACCCCGACGAGATCCTCGACGCGCATGTCGCGCACCTCGGCCAACGTTCCGAGCGTGAAGAGCACGTTCTGCGGCGCGTTCGCTCGGCCTCTGACCTTCTGTGGCGCGAGGAACGGCGAGTCGGTCTCGACCAAGAGTCGATCCAGCGGCACCGCAGCGGCTGCAGCACGCAGGTGCGCGTTCTTCGGATATGTCACGTTCCCGGCGAACGACGTCCAGTAGCCGCGCGCCGCGCACTCGCGCGCGAGCGTGGCGTCTCCACTGAAGCAATGGATCACGACGCGCTCCGCCGAACCCTCATCCAAGATCTGCATGGCGTCGGTCCACGCCTCCCGGACATGAACGACGACCGGCTTGCCCGTCTCGTTCGAGAGGGCGATGTGGGTGCGGAACACGCGGATCTGATCGTCGCGGGGCGAAAGCATCCGGAACCAGTCCAGGCCGCACTCCCCCACGGCGACCACGCGGGGGTCGTGCAGCAGCTCTTCGATGCGGCCCGAGGCAGCCGGGTCGAACCCCTGAGCATCGTGGGGATGGACCCCTGCGGTCGCGAACACACCCTCGAGTGCATCTGCGATCTCGAGCGATCGGCGGCTCGTTTCCACGTCCACACCGACGCAGATCATCCGCTCGATCCCGGACGCCTTCGCGGTCTCGACCGCGACTGCAGGTTCGACCTCCATCAGGAACAGGTGGCAGTGGGTATCCACC
>VAYF01000179.1 GCA_005883885.1 Actinomycetota bacterium
CGCCAACCGGACCATGTCGACCCTGCCATGTTCGAAATCACGGGTTTCATCGGGTGTCTCGAAGCGCTTCGTCGTTGCCATGCCCATCTGCGGTCTCCTTCTCTCTGGTGGCCGGTCAGTCAACAACCACTCGTGGGCGGGGGTCAATGCCATCCCCGCGCAGCCGACTGCAGCCAACCGCTGCCGGGGTAAGGTTCGCCCCACATGGGGGTGATCGAGCTTCACGGTCTCCGCAAGGAGTACCGACGCATCCGCGGCGGGCGGACGGTGGCCGTCGATGGGCTCGACCTGGAGGTCCCCGACGGGGGTGTGTTCGGGTTCCTCGGGCCGAACGGTGCGGGCAAGACCACCACGATCCGATGCGTGCTCGGGCTGGTCCGACCGAACGCCGGCAGCCTCACGTTGCTGGGGGCCGACGTGTCGAGCGGCCTCGCGAGCGTGATCGGCAAGGTCGGCTCGATCGTAGAGCAACCCGCGCTCTTCACGCGGTTCACCGGCCGCCGCAACCTGCAGATCCTCGGGCGGATCCACCGCGTCGGGCGAAGCACGATCGATGAGGTGCTCGAACGCGTGCGGCTGTCAGAGCGCGCCGACGACGCCGTGCGCACCTACTCCCTGGGGATGAAGCAGCGACTGGGGATCGCCGCCGCGTTGTTGAAGGATCCGTCGGTGCTGCTCTTGGATGAACCGGCGAACGGACTGGACCCGGCGGGGATCGTCGAGGTCCGCGAGCTGATCCGCTCGCTCGGCGCCGAAGGGCGAACCGTCTTCGTGTCGAGCCACATCCTGTCCGAGGTGCAGCAGACGGCCGATCGGGTCGCGATCATCGCGCGCGGCCGGCTCGTGAAGGCTGGGCCCGTGAACGAGGTGCTCGCCGCCGGCCGCGCGCGAGGACTCGTCGTCAGGCTCTCGGATCTCCCCGCCGGCGCGCTCGCCCTGGCTGATGCGCAGATCCCGGCCGTCGTCGCGGGAGACACGCTCAGCGTTGACCTCCCGCCCGAACAGGCCGAGCGGGTGACGCGCGTGCTCGCAGCGAAGGACCTGTACGTGTCGGAGCTCCGGCCCGAGGAGATCGATCTGGAGACCGTCTTCTTGGAGCTGACGAAGGACGAAGGGCTCGGACCGTGATCGACCTGTTCCGTTCGGAGCTGTTGCGAGCACGATCGCGCCGGATCCTCCCGATGATGCTCGTCGGCGGCGTCTTGCTGATCGTGGTGGCGATGGTGATCGCGGGGGCCAACTCGCATAAGCCGACGCCGGCAGAGATCGCGTCCGCACAAGCTGCCTTCCAGAAGCAGTTCGCGAGTTGCATGCAGGGTCAGTTCCTCGGGCCAGGGGCGCAGCTTCCCCCGGGCTACACCTCGCTCGCCCAGTTCTGCGCCGACCAGGCGGCGCCGAACGTCGAGACGGGCCTGCAGTTCCGCGACCTCGCGCTCGTGATCGAGCACTCAGGGACGTTCGTCGTCCTGCTCGGCGTTGCCCTCGCGGCCTCGCTCGGAGGCGCCGACTGGTCGGCCGGCACGATGACCACGCTGCTCACCTGGGAGCCACGGCGGATCCGCGTGCTCCTGGTCCGTGCGCTCGTCGTCGCGCTCCTGGTCGCGGTCGTCACGCTCCTGCTGCAGGGCGTGCTTATGGGAACGTTCAGCCTGGCGGTCGCTCTCCGGGGGACCAGTCTCGGCGCTCCACCGGGACTGGTCGGCACGGCCGTGCAGACCGCCCTTCGAGTCTCGACCGTGTCCGTGGGCTTCGGCCTGGTCGCGCTTTCGGTGGCAACCATCGGTCGTTCGACGGTCGCGGGGCTCGGCGTCCTCTTCGGGTATCTCGTGCTCTTCGAGGGGGTGATCGCGGGGTTCCGCCCGAGCATCCAGGACCGGCTCCTCGTGCGAGCCGGCGGGGTGATCGTGTCTCAGCAGCCTATCTACGACCAAGGCCCCGGATCGTTCTCTTCGAACGGGTCTTTCACCCAGCCTCCGGTGTTGCTCGGGCTCACGGAGGCGTGGGTCGTCGCGGCCGTCTATCTGGTGGTGCTGATGGTCCTCGCCCTCCTCGTGTTCCGTGCGCGCGACGTGAACTGACCGCCGTATACTTCGGTCCCTCACGAAACCGCCTCTGACGTGCGGTTCCGCCCCGTCGAGAACATCCGGAGGCCGATGCGGATGACGCTTTCCGCCCACACGCTGACGCTGGTCGCCCTGATCGCGATCGGGTTGTCGCTGCTGGCGATCGGCTTCGTCGTGTTCGCCGGCGGACAGGGAGGCCGGGAGCCGTCGAACGTCCTGACGGGCGACGATGCCGTCGGTGCGCTCATCGGGAAGATCGAGCGTCTCGAGCAGGCGGTCCGGGCGTTGAACGGCACCGACCGTCGTCAGCAGTTCCAGATCGAGGGCAGCGTTCGACGGGTGGCGCTCCTGCGCTACGACGCGTTCGAAGATGTCGGTGGCCGGCTCTCCTTCTCGTGCGCGATGCTCGACGAGCACGGAACGGGTGTGGTCCTGACGTCGATCAATGGACGACAGGAGACACGCGTGTACGCCAAGCCCGTTACCGCGGGGACGAGCACGTACAACCTGTCGGCCGAAGAGGAAGAGGCGATCAGGCAGGCGATGACGGAAGATCACGAGGCGGCCGAGGCTCGATGATCTGGCGACGCGACGATGCGGAGCCCGAACAGGCGGAACCACCGCGTGTGCCGGCTCCCCCGGAACGAAAGGACAGGGACATGGCCGAGAACGGCGAGGTCACGATCGTCGGAACGGGCGCGCGTCTGGAAGGCAACGTGGTGTCCGCAGGCAACCTGCGGATCGACGGCCAGGTGAAAGGTCAGATCAACGCGGACGGCGACGTCGTGCTTTCACCGCAGTCGCAGGTCGAGGCCGACATCCGCTCGCAGAACGTCAGCGTTGCCGGCCGGTTCAAGGGCAACATCCTCGTCAAGGGCAAGGCGCACCTCGCGCGCGGGGGACGTATCGACGGGAACATCACGTCGAAGACCCTCGTCGTCGAGGAGGGCGGCATCTTCCACGGGCAGAGCAACATGGACGCCGGAGCCGGATCAGGCTCGCCGCCGGCGCAGGTCGCGCAGCAGTCCGCCGGTGCGGCGCCGAAGGAGGGGGAGGAGAAGAAGCCCAACCAAGTGAAGGTGTGACCGCATGCTCGACATCAAGCTGATCCGGGAAGACCCGGAGCCGTTCCGCACGGCGCTCGCCCGGAGGGGTTTGGCGGAGCGCGTCGATGAGCTGTTGGCGGCGGACGAACGACGCCGCCAGCTGACCGGGCGCGTCGAGGAGCTCCGAGCGGAGCAGAACCGCGCATCGAAGGCGATCGGCCGGGCCTCCGGCGATGAGAAGCGAACGCTGATCGGCGAGGTCGCCAAGGTGAGCGCCGAGCTGAAGGAGTTCGAGCCGGAGCTCGCCGAAGCCGAAACCGCGCTCACCCTGCTCCTGGCGTCCACGCCCAACCTGCCGCACCCGAGCGCTCCCGACGGGTTCACCGACGAGGACGCGGTCGAGATCCGCCGGCACGGCGATCTGCCGAAGTTCGATTTCGAGCCGAAGGATCACGCCGAGCTCGGCGTAGCCCTTGGGGTGCTCGACGTGGAGCGAGGCGCGCGAACGAGCGGGTCGCGGTTCGTCTACCTGCTCGGCGATGTCGTGTTCGTTCAGTTCGCACTGATGCGCAACGCGATGGACGTCCTCGTGGAGAAAGGATTCACGCCGTCGATCCCGCCGGTCCTCGTGCGCGAAGAGACGATGTTCGCGTCGGCGTTCCTCCCGACCGACGAGGTCAACATCTACCGGACGGATGCGGACCAGCTCTATCTGGTCGGGACGTCGGAAGTCTCGCTGGCGGCCCTGCACATGGAGGAGATCCTGGACGAAGGCGCTCTTCCTCTGCGGTATGCGGGCTATTCGACTTGCTTCCGCCGAGAGGCCGGTTCGTACGGGAAGGACCTCGGCGGCATGTTCCGCGTCCACCAGTTCGACAAGGTCGAGATGTTCTCCTTCGCGACCCCGGAGTCGAGCTGGGACGAGCACGAGTTCCTCGTCTCGATCGAGGAAGAGATCATCGGCGGGCTGGACATCCCGTACCGGATCGTGAACATCGCAGCCGGCGATCTGGGCGGCGCGGCGGCTAAGAAATACGACCTCGAAGCGTGGTTACCGGGGCAGGGGCGGTACCGCGAGCTCACGTCGTGCTCGAACTACACCGATTACGGCGCGCGCCGTGCGCAGACGCGGATGCGTCGTCAAGACGGCTCGGTGGAGACGCTCCACACGCTGAACGGAACCGCCACGGCGATCGGCCGGACCCTGATCGCCATCATGGAGAACCATCAGCAAGCCGACGGCTCCGTCGTCATCCCCGAGCATCTGTGGCAGTACCTGCCGGAACGGGCGAGGGTGCTGACCCCTCGCGCCTAGTGCAGAACGACGACCTCTAGCCCTGCTGGTCCGCTTGATCTTCGACGGGAGCCTGAACCGGTTCCTCCGGCGCGTGCCGCGACGTGACGTCGATCGTGACCCCATGCCAGGTCTCCGGTTCCCATCCGCGCGGCGTCACCCGGCGGCCAACGCCGTGGATCCACCGGACCGAACCATCACGATGGATCACGCGGTACTCGTCGTCCCACCTTCCGGTGCGATCGGATCCTTCGTTCGCTCGTACGACGCGCTCACGATCGTCCGGATGCACGAGCCGCGAGAAGTGGTACGGCTCCGCCATGAGCTCCTCAGACGTGTAGCCCACGAGCTCGTGCACCTGCGCACCCATGAAGACGTACCGGGTCCATCCGGAGTCCGCGTCCTGGGTATGGGTCCAGGGGACGGCGGGCATCCCGTCGACCAGATCGCGCAGGATCGCATGCTCGGCGGCGAGCGCATCCTCGGCCGCCCGGCGGGTCGTCACGTCGAGCATCACGCCTTGGAATCGGATCGGCCGGCCGATCTCGTCTCGCCCGACGCATCGGCCTCGATCGTTCAGCCAGACGATCCGACCGTCGGCGGCGATCATCCGGTAGTCGACGTCCCACGGTTCCCCGCGTTCTGCGTTGGCCCGCGTCTGCGCCACGACCTGGTCGCGATCATCCGGGTGCATCAGCTCGAACCACCGTGCGGGCTCCTTCCATGTTTCGCGCGGCAGTCCGAGGATCTCCGACATCAGCGGTCCCACGTACCGCATCTCGATCCGCAGCTGCTCCCCGTGGTCGACCTCGAAGCTGTACGGGACCATCGGGCCGAGTTCGGCGAGCTCGCGGAACCTTTGCTCCGCCTCGGCCGCCTTGCGCTCGGCATCCAGTCGCGCCGTGAGGTCGATCAGGACCCCTTGGAACAGGAACGGCGCGCCCGCGGTGTTGCGAGCGAGCATCGTGGCGCGGTCGAGCACCTGCACCACCCCGCCGTTCTTGTCGAAGTAGCGGTATTGCAACTCGAACGGTTCGCCGGTGCTGCAGCTGTGTTCCCACGCGCCCGCGACCCGATCGCGGTCGTGCGGGTGCAGTCGGCTCATCCGGATCCGGTCGTCCTGCCATTCGATCGCCGTGAAGCCGAGGAGCTCCTCGATCTGCGGGCTCGCGTACGAGTGGTCCCGGCCGTCGTCGGACGCGGCCACCTGTCGCCGATAGACGACCGCGGGCAGATCCTCGACGAGGTTCCGGAAGCGCTCCTCGGCGGACCGAAGCTCCCCTTCGACCCGGCGCCGCTCGTCGATCTCGAGGGTCATGAGCTCGTTCGCGTCCTCCAGCTGCGCGGTCCGGGCCAGCACGCGGAACTCGAGGTCGTCGTTCGAGGTCCGCAGCCCCTCCTCCGCTTCCTTCTGTGCGGTGATGTCCACCATCACGCCCTGCCAGTTGAGCGGGCGGCCGTCCTGATCACGCAGGAGGACGGCCTGGTCACGGACCCAGACCACGCGTCCGTCGGCGGCGATCACCCGGTACTCCCGCGACCAGGGACCACCCGTCGCGCTATGAAGGTCATGGGCGGCGAGCTCTATCTCGCGATCGTCCGGGTGCAGCAACTCTACCCAGATGTCCTGCTGGTCGAGCCACTCTTCCCGGGTGTAGCCGAACAGGGCCTCGATGTGGGGACTCGCGTAGAGGGTGCGCCGCTGGTCGTCGAGGCCCATCTGGTAGACGACCGCAGGGATGCCCTCGACGAGCGCCCGGTACCGGGCTTCGCTGGTCGCCAGCTCCCGCTCGGCCTGGACACGGTCCGTGATGTCGATGAGCACACCGCGCCAATGGAGTCGGTTGCCATCCGCGTCGCGGATCAGGGCGGAATGATCGTGCACCCACGCCTCTGTCCCGTCGGAGCGGACGTATCGGAATTCACGGTCGAAGGGTCCTCCCTGATCGAAGGCGACGTTCCACGCCTCGAGGACGCCGGCAAGGTCGTCGGGATGGATCACCCGCACCCAGGCTGGGCCGGCCTCGTAGAAGAACGCCGGCGGGTACCCGAGGATCGCTTCGACGTTCGGACTGATGTATAGGGTGTTCGGGAGCCTCTCGTCGGAGTCGATGTAGATCACGGCCGGAAGGTGCTCGACGATCGACCGCATGTCTGCTTCCGGGTCGGAGCCGTGCGGGATCCAAGAGACGTCGCTGGTCACCGCTGCAGCGTAGCGGACTTCCTCCGCCGTTCGCTCGTGTTCGGTCGGGCGGCTACGCCTTCGTGTATCTCTGGACGAACGCGAGCGCCGTGTCTGCGACCTCACGCCAGCCGTTGTCGATCGTGAGCGCGTGGCCGCGGTTCGGGATCTTGACGATCTCGGTCACGCTCTCGTTGCGCGCTTGCCGCTTGTACGAGGCCTTCGCGATCGCCCACGGAACCACGTGGTCCTTCTCGCCATCCAGGATCAGCAGCGGCCCCCGCTCGGGGTTCTTCGTGTTGACCTTCGCCTCGGTCCACGGGTTGAAGTTGGCCGCCGCGGCCTGGAAGATCGGCTCACCGGAGGTGGGCACCGCGAAGGTCTGGTACAGCTCCTTGGCCTCGTCCTCGCTCACGGCGTTGGCGAAGGAATAGCGGAACTGCTCGTACGTCAGCGGCACCGCACGGTGGTAGTTCGCGGGATTCTTCAGCACCGGCGACGCGGACCGCAGCGACGAGATCGGCAGGGGGAGGACGCCCCGGAACGGCGCCGGATCGATCGCGACCGACACGGCCGACAAACCGCGACCCGCGAGGATCTGGGCGAGCAACCCGCCGAAGGAATGACCGATGACGGCCGGCTTCTTGTTCAGTCCACGGATGACGTCCTCGAAGTGATCCGCGACGTCACCCACCGACTTGTTGGCGAAGACCTCGGGATGCGCCTTGGCCTGGGCGACCGTGTCGGGGTCATCCGGCCAGCCCGGCGTCAGCGCGGTGTATCCGTTCTTCTCGAAGAGCTCCGCCCACCGATCCCAGCTGCTGGGGAGCAGCCACAAGCCGTGGACGAATACCACAGGCTTACTGCCGGCGGTGTTCGCACGATCGATCTGCTTGGTCTCGAAGTCCGTGATCGGCGCCTGCTGCTTCGCCTTCATGTTGTCCCCCCGTCATCGTGGCGTGGATCGCTTCGAAGCAAGCACCCTAGGTCGCGTCGGAAGATAGGACAAATGCGGGTACCTCCTA
>VAYF01000337.1 GCA_005883885.1 Actinomycetota bacterium
CGCCGTGGACCCCGGCGCCCCTGCCGTCGGCACACACACCGCCCCCGCCCGCGCCGGCGGCTCCGGCTCCGCAACCGGAAGCCACGCCCGCGGTCGCCCCGACACCGGCGAGGACGCCGCCGCCGGCAAAGGCAGCGCCTCCGAAGAAGGCGTCCCCCGCCAAGGCCGCCCCCGCGAAAGCGGCCAAGAAGGCAGCGAAGAAGACCGGCGAGCGGACCAGGCCGAAGCCGGCCTGGGTCGAGCCCGTCGGGAACGTGTGCCCGCCGTCCCATCCCATCAAGGTCAAGCTCGCCAGCCGGATCTTCCACGTCCCCGGCCTGCTCGCCTACGACCGCACCAACCCCGACCGCTGCTACACCGACGAGCGCTCCGCCACCAACGACGGCTTCACCCGCGCCAAGCGCTGAGGTCGTCCGCCGGCATCTTTTGGGCGCGAAATCGGCTGCTCGGACAGCCAATTACGCGCCCAAAACGTAGAACGCTCGTCAGTCGAGGCTCAACGCGTTGGCGTCGACGATGCCGTCGGAGTTGCGCAGCGTGTCGAGCACCTCGGCCGGAACCGGCTCGTCGACGGCGAGCACCATGAGCGCGGCCTCCCCCGTCGGCGACTGGCCGAGCGCCATGTTGGCGATGTTCACGCCCGCCCGACCGAGGACGCCGCCGACGAGACCGATCATTCCGGGCCGGTCGTCGTTGCGGATCACGAGCATGTGGCGCGCGGGCGGCACGTCGACCGTGTGCTCGTCGACCATGACGATGCGCGGCTCGCCCCGCAGGCCCGCGAGCGTGCCCGCGACGGCGTGGTCGCCCCCGCGCAGCGACACCAGGTTGACGTAGTCCTGGGCCACGGAGGTCTTCGTCTCCCGTAGCTCCACCCCGCGCTCGGCCGCCAGCTGCGGCGCGTTGACATACGACACCGGCTCCTCGCTCGCCGCCCCGAACAGGCCTTTCAGCACCGCGAGGCTGAGGATGCGCGTGTCGTAGTCGGCGAGGCCGCCCTGGTACTCGACCTCGAGAACGTGGGGAACGCCGTGGTTGAGAGCGGCGAACACCCGGCCGAGGCGCTCGGTGAGCGGCAGGAAGGGACGCACGGTCTCGGACGCCTCGGTAGCGGCCACGTTCACCGCGAACGGCACGAACTCCCCCGACAGCGCCAGCAGCACCTGCTCGGCGATCGTGGCGCCGGCTTTGTCCTGGGCCTCGCGCGTGCTCGCGCCGAGGTGGGGCGTCACCACGACCGAGTCGAGATCGAAGAGCGGCGACGACGTGCACGGTTCCTCGGCGAACACGTCGAGGCCCGCGCCACCGACGACGCCGTCGCGGATGGCGCGCGCCAGCGCGTCCTCGTCGACGATGCCGCCGCGTGCCGTGTTCACGATGCGCAGGCCGGGCTTGGCCAGCTTCAGCAGGTCGTCCCCGACGAGCCCGACCGTCTCGGGCGTCTTGGTGACGTGGATCGACAGGAAGTCGGCCGTGCGCACGACGTCCTCGAGGCCCAGCAGGTCGACGCCGATCTGACGGGCGCGCTCGGGCGCCACATAGGGGTCGTAGGCCACCAGCCGCATGCCGAAGGCACTCGCCCGCTGGGCCACCAGGGTGCCGACCCGGCCGAGGCCGATGATGCCGAGCGTCTTGCCGTGCAACTCGACACCCTCCCACCGCGACCGCTCCCAGCTCCCACCGGTGAGGGCGGCGTGAGCCTGGGGGACGTTGCGGGCCTGGGCGAGCAGTAGCGCCATCGTGTGCTCAGCGTTGGAGAGGATGTTCGACTGCGGCGCGTTCACCACCATCACGCCCCGGCGGGTGGCCGTCGCGACGTCGATGTTGTCGACGCCGATGCCGGCTCGACCCACGACCACCAGCTCGTCGGCCGCCTCGAGGACGTCGGCCGTCACCTTCGTGGCGGAGCGGACGATCAGCGCGTGCGCGCCCCGCACGGCGGCAAGCAGCCCGTCGGGCGCGAGCCCGAGGCGCACGTCGACCTCGTGGCCGGCGTCGCGCAGGACGCCCAGCCCCCGCTCGGCGATCTCCTCGGTGACCAGCACGCGAGTCATGCCGCGTTACTCCGCCTCGGCCAGGAGCTTGCCCATGCGGGTCACGCCCTCGACCAGGTCGTCGTCGCCCAGCGCGTACGACAGGCGGGCGTAGCCGGCCGCGCCGAACGCCTCGCCCGGCACGATCGCCACCCCGACCTCGTCGAGCACGAGGCCGGCGAGCTCGAGCGTGGTGCCGGCGCGCCGTCCGCGGATCTCGCGGCCCACCACGCCCGCGAACGACGGGAAGCAGTAGAACGCGCCCTGGGGCTCGACACAGCTCACCCCTGGGGCCGCAACCTGCGAGACGTTGGCGACGTTCGACGTCGAGTGCGACTGCAGGTTGGTCGCGGCGGCGGTGACGTCGGGCGGGGCGATCATCCACCCGACGCGCCAGCCGGTCATGGCGTACGTCTTCGCTACGCCGTTCACCACGACGCAGCGCTCGGCCAGCTCCGGCACCAGCGCCGGCATCGAGTGGAACGACGCGTCGCCGTACACGAGGTGCTCGTAGATCTCGTCGCTGATCACCCAGATGCCGTGCTCGGCGGCCCACCTCCCGATGGCCTCCACCTCGGCGCGCGGATAGACGGCGCCCGTCGGATTCGACGGCGACACGAAGATCATCGCCTTCGTGCGCTCGGTCCGCGCCGCCTCGAGCTGGTCGAGAGTGGCGCGGAAGCCCGTCGACTCCGACGTCGGCACCACGACGACGACGCCCCCGGCGAGCCCGACGACCTCGGGATACGTGACCCAGTACGGCGACGGCAGGAGCACCTCGTCGCCGGGGTCGAGGAGCACGGCGCAGGTGTTGTAGAGCGCCTGCTTGCCGCCGTTGGTGACGACCACCTGCGACGCGTCGACGCGGTAGCCCGAGTCGCGTTCGGTCTTTGCCGCGATGGCGGCCCGCAGCTCGGGGATGCCGGCCGTCGGCGTGTAGTGGTGCCAGCGCGGGTCGCGGCACGCTTCGATCGCAGCGGCCACGATCGGCTCGGGCGTGGGGAAGTCGGGTTCGCCGGCGCCGAAGCCGACGACGTCGCGCCCGGTGGCCTTGAGCGCCTTGGCCTTCGCGTCGATCGCCAGGGTCGCCGACTCGGCGATAGCGGCGATGCGCCGGGAGATGCGGCCGGGGAGCTCGGGGCTGGTGTACATGGTCGAAGAATCCGATTCGCTCGCGGAGGACCTTTCCCCGATAGTTGCAGATCGTGAGCGACGCGGTGCCCGATATCCGCCTGCCCCCCGACCTGCGGCCGTCCGAC
>VAYF01000180.1 GCA_005883885.1 Actinomycetota bacterium
GCCTCGACGTCCTGAGTGGTCATGCGCTCCTTGACGACCCGCTCCATCCGCGCGAGCCCGATCCTGATCTGGTTCTGGATGAGCTCGCCGACAGAACGGAGACGGCGGTTGCCGAAGTGATCGATGTCGTCGGGGTCGAAGCCCTCCGCGCCGGCGTGCAGGTTCACGAGGTAGGCGACGGTCTTGAGCATGTCCTCGTAGGTCAGGACACCCTTGTACTTGGGTGCTCCGGGCCCGGTCTCGTCCTTGGCTTGCGGCGCGAGGATGCGGTACCGGAACTGCTCCCATCCCTTCTTGTCGGGGTTGTCGAGCTCACCGGCGGCGCGATGGTGGGCGCGCAGCTGCTTCAGCAGCTCGCCGTCCGACGCACCGAGCTTCTTGTCGACCTTGTGACGGCCGACCTTGGCCAGGTCGTAACGCTTCGGGTTGAAGAAGAGGTTCTCGAGCAGGGTCTTCGCACTCTCGGCCGTCGGCGGTTCGCCGGGGCGAAGCTTGCGGTAGATGTCCTCGAGCGCCTCCTCCTGCGTCTGGACGTGGTCCTTCTCCAGCGTGAGCTTCACCGAGGGAGCGTTGTTGAAGAGCTTGAGGATCTCGTCCTCGGACCACCCGAGCGCCTTGAGCATGACGGTCACGTTCTGGCGGCGCTTCCGGTCGATCCGGACGCCAACGGTGTCCTTCTTGTCGACATCGAACTCGAGCCAGGCACCGCGACCCGGGATGATCTTGGCGATGAAGACGTCCTTGTCCGTCGTCTTGTCCAGCTCACGGCTGAAGTAGACGCCCGGCGAGCGCACCAATTGGGAAACGACCACGCGCTCGGTCCCATTGATGATGAAGGTTCCGTGATCGGTCATCATGGGGAAGTCCCCCATGAAGACTTCCTGCTCCTTGATCTCGCCCGTCACCTTGTTCACGAAGGTTGCCTCCACGAACAAGGGCCGCGAGAAGGTGATGTCCTTGTCCCGGCACTCTTCCTCAGAGAACTTCTGCTCGCGGAATTCGTGACGACCGAAGTAGAGCTGGAACTGCTCGGTGAAGTCCTCGATGGGGCTGACCTCTTCGAGGACCTCCTTGATCCCTTCACTCAGGAGCCACTCGAACGACTCCCTTTGGATAGCGACGAGATCCGGCAGCGGTAGGACCTCATCGAGCTTGGCGAAACTGACACGGTTCCGGGTCGGAACGAGCTGGTCAGGCAAATCTGGATCCCTCCCAGGAGGCTCTGATGCGCACAGCAGTAGGGCGCGGTGGACAGCACGGCAAACGAGCAGTGTACGCACCGCTATGGCGTGCGTCAACCGCCCGTGCCGGAACCCCGGCTGGGCTGGCCGGGACGGTACGCCTTTCGCGGGCGGCGGTCAACCCGCCAGAGGGCCTATCACCCGCCTCAGCCTGGACCGATGGCTCGCTGAGCTCAGCCGACGCGGACGACCGAGCCTTCGGTTGCCGCCTTGTCGATGCCACCCATCGAGCGCACCATCTCGGCGAACGCGACCCCGAGCTTGCGAGCCTGCTCCTTAGATCCGATCGCCACTCCGCGCTCGCCGAGGACGTTGAAGAACTCCTCCATCGCCGCTCGCTCGTCGCCGAGCAGCGAGGCCTCGGACACGTTCAGGGCGCGAGCCAACCGGTTCAGCGTCTGGATCGACGGCTCGACGTGTCCGTTCTCGTAGCGGGACAGTCGCGCCTTCGGGATCCCCGAGAGCTCTTCGAGCTCGGACTGGGAAAGCCCAGCCGAGAGACGAGCCTCGCGAAGCCGGTTGCCGAAATGACGCCCTTGGTCCATATCTGCCCCCTCGGTCGCTTGCGTGGCTGCTGCCCGGGCGGAACCTAGCACACGGGGTTGCGCTGTGTCGCCGGTGTGCTGCAGCCCAGCGCGTCCACGGTAGCGGAGGGCGGACTACTTGACCTCGACGCTCGCGCCGGCCGCCTCCAATTGCTCCCGCGCCTTGTCGGCCTGCTCCTTCGCGACCTTCTCGAGGACCGGCTTCGGTGCGCCGTCGACGAGGTCCTTGGCCTCCTTCAAACCGAGGCTCGTCAGGGCGCGCACCTCCTTGATCACCTGGATCTTCTGAGCGCCGGCTCCCGTCAGGATCACGTCGAACTCCGTCTGTTCCTCCGCCTCTTCGCCGCCGGGAGCGCCGCCCGGAGCGGCCATCATCATCGGGGCCGCTGCCGCCGCCTTCACGTCGAAGGCCTCCTCGAACGCCTTGATGAACTCCGAGAGCTCCAGAAGGTTCATCTCCTTGAACTGGTCGAGCAACTGATCCGTGCTCAGCTTCGCCATCGCCGTTACTCCTTCCCGTTTCCGTCGGATGTTGCCGTTGCTGATGCTTCCGGCTCGGGCGCTTCTGCCTCGGGCGCTTCTGCCTCGGGCGCGTCTGCCTCGGGCTCGTCTGCCTCGGGCTCGTCTGCCTCGGGCTCGGTGGGCAGCGTCGCCTTGTACGCCTCGAGCAGGGACAGGAAGCGCGACTGCGCCGAAACGAATGTGGCTGCCGCCCGCGCCATCTCGCCCTTGAAGAGCCCTGCGATCTTGGAGAGCATCACCTCGCGGCTCTCCAGGTCGGCGAGCCGGTTCGCCTCGTCGGCCGAGAGCACCTGGCCCTCCACGTACCCGCCCTTCAGCACGAGGGTGGGGAACTGCTTGGTCGCCGCCTTGATCTTCTTCGCCGCGCTCACGGCGTCGCCGTCGACGAACGCCACCGCCGACGGCCCGGACAGGAGCTCGGTCAGCTCCAACCCGGCCTCTGCAGCTGCGCGCTGCATCAGCGTGTTCTTGACCACGGTCAGGCTGGCGTCCGTCTCGCGCAGCGTTCGCCGCAGCTCGGTGATGTCGGACACGGTCAGGCCGCGGTACTCGGCGAGCAGCAAGGCCGCGGATCCTTCGATCCGGCGTTTGAGCTCGGCGACCCGTTCGAGCTTCTCGGTTCTCGGCATCGCGCCTCCTCGGGGATGAAAGAACGCGTCTCCGCAGACAGCGGAGACGCGCACGGAGGCTGCCGTCTCGGGTTCGCTGCCTCGGCAGGTACCCGGAACGGGATTGTGCGCTCAGGAGCGCCCCTGCTGTCTGCGGCTCGCCAAGGATACGGTGGGCTCCGTCGGGCCGACAAGCCGAGCCACCCTTGTCGCTCCTCCATGGTGCTCCGCAACCGCCGGCGCGTCGTTTTCCCAGGTCTCAAACCTCAAGACCCGTTCGACCTCGGTCGAAAGCCTGAGAGCAACCGTTCCACCAGCGGTTCAGGTCCGTGTGCACATCGGCGCCCCGGGCCTTCGAGGCGTGGAAGAGGTGAACGTACGTGCCGGGCGAGATGGACGAGATCGTTGCGGAGTTCCTCGTTGAGAGCTACGAGAGTCTCGACCGCTTGGACCGCGACCTCCTCGCGCTCGAACGCGACCCTCACTCCCGGGAGGTGCTCGCGAGCACCTTCCGCACCATGCACACGATCAAGGGGACCTGCGGGTTCCTGGGCTTCGCGAAGCTGGAACGGATCGCCCACGCTGCGGAGAACCTCTTGGCGGGACTCCGCGACGGTTCGTTGTCGATCACGCCGCAAACCGCGGGCGTCCTGCTGGCCACGGGCGATGTCCTGCGCCTGATCCTCCGCCAGATCGAGACGAACGGGACCGACGGCGAGGACGACCACGATGCGCTCGTCGAAGACCTCGGGAAGTTGCGGGGGGCGCCGACGGGCGCGCGCCCGTCGGCGCCTCCCGCCGCCGAGGCCCGCCCGCCGGCAACACAACCTGCCCCTGCAGGACCGGGCCGAAGGTTCGGCTTCCGGGGCGCCGTCATCGATACGACGGTCCGGGTCGACGTGAACGTACTGGACCGCTTGATGACGCTCGTCGGCGAGCTGGTGCTCGCCCGGAACCAGCTGGCGGCGCTGGCGTCCGACCGGACGGACCCGTCGCTGGCGTCGGCGGCGCAGAGCGTCGACCGCATCACGGCCGAGCTCCAGGAGGGCGTGATGAAGACGAGGCTGCAGCCGATCCGAACGGCGTGGGCCACGCTCCCCCGCGTCGCGCGCGACCTGGCGGTCGCGCTCGACAAGCGCGTGAGGATCGAGACCGACGGCGACGACACCGAGCTGGATCGTTCGATCATCGAGGCGATCAAGGACCCGTTGACGCACATCGTGCGCAACGCGGTCGACCACGGCATCGAGGGACCCGAGGCACGGATCGCCGCGGGGAAGCCCGAGGAGGGGGTCGTGCTCGTCCGGGCATACCACGAGGGCGGCCAGGTCACGATCGAGGTGGCCGACGACGGTGCGGGGATCGACCTGAACGCCGTCAGGGCGAAGGCGGTGGAACTGGCGTCCGTGACGCCGGAACAGGCGAAACGGATGTCCGAACGAGAGGCCATCGATCTGCTCTTCCTCCCCGGCTTCTCGACGGCTGACCATGTGACCACGGTGTCCGGCCGCGGCGTCGGGATGGACGTGGTTCGCACCAACATCGAGCGGGTCGGGGGAAGCATCGACCTCTCCAGCAGCCGCGGAGTGGGCACCACGTTCAAGATCCGGATCCCCCTCACCCTCGCGATCATCCCGGTGCTCATCGCCACATCGCGGGACGAGCGCTTCGCGATCCCGCAAGCGACCCTGCTCGAGCTAGTCGACGTCGTCACCGGGTCCATCGAGATCCTCCACGAGGTCCCCGTCTACCGCCTCCGCGATCGGTTGCTGCCCGTCGTCTCCCTGGCGCGTGAGCTCCAGCTCGGCGGCGACGACGAGGGATCATCCGCCGGACGCTTCCTCGTCGTGCTCCAAGCGGACGATCGGCGGTTCGGGCTGCTGGTCGACGGACTCAGCGATCCGTCTGAGATCGTCGTGAAACCCCTCGGGCCGCACCTGCACGGACTCGAGGCATTCGCTGGCGCGACGATCCTCGGCGACGGACGCGTCGGTCTCATCCTCGATGTGGTCGGGCTCGCCGCTCGCGCCGGGGTGGTCGGCGACGTCCACGAGCGGCTCGACGCGGAACGAACCGACGACCCGCCCGAAGACGTCCAGGCGTTGCTCGTGTTCGCCGACGCCGCCGGCGGCCGCATGGCCGTTCCTCTAGACCTCGTCGACCGCCTGGAGGAGTTCCCTCGGGCGGTCGTCGAACGTTCGGGCCTCGACCTGGCCCTTCCTTACGGCGATCGGATCTTGCCGCTCGTCCCGCTGCACGAGCTCCTGGTCGAGCGGAGGCGCGCGCCCCGCCACGCCGGCGAGGACATGCCGGCAGAGCTCCAGGTCCTGGTGCACCGTCGCGGTGAAGACCTCGTGGGGCTCGTCGTCGGACGGATCATCGACATCGTCGAACAGCCGTTGGAGCTGCAGCCCGCCGGCCGCCCTGGGGTGACCGGCACGATGTTCGTGCAAGGCCGGATCACCGAGATCCTGGATCTGCCCGGCCTCCTGGAGATGCGTGAGGAGCGCCGTCGTCTCGACATCTCGGCGAGCGCAGGAGCCGCATCGTGAAGCAGCTGGCGACGTTCTCGGTCGACGGGCGCTTCCTCGGGGTCGATGTCGCGAGGGTGCGGGAGGTGCTGCGTCCGCAAGAGCTCACACGCGTCCCGCTCGCGCCGCCCCAGATCGCGGGGCTCATCAACCTCCGCGGCGAGATCGTGACGGCGTTCGATCTGCGCGTGACCCTCGGACGGGTGCTGCGCGGCCGAGACGAACGACCGATGAACGTCGTCGTGACCACCGAACACGGTCCCGTGAGCATGCTGGTCGATGACGTGAGCGACGTGCTCCACGTCGACGAGAACGCGATCGAGCGACCGCCATCGACGCTCCGAGGGTCCGCTCGGGGTCTGATCCTGGGCGCGTACAAGCTCGAGGGCCGGCTCCTTCTGGAACTTGACCTGGATGCGGTGATCGCGAACACGAGCCCCTGGGGGATCGATGCGGAGGTGGACGACCGATGAGGTTTGGGCGCAAGAAGGATCGTGACACGAGCTTCGGACAGCCAGCGTCACGTCATACGAAACGGTTCCGGTGGACCGTGAGCAGGAAGATCATGGCGCTCGGCCTGGCGGGCCTCTGCGCCGCGCTCGCGGTCATGCTCGTACAGCGGGTTGCGATCCGGTCGCTCGCCGCAGCGAGCGACCGGACGGCGGCGACCGCCGCCGCGGTGCGGGCGGGCATGCAAGCCGGCATGATGCAAGACGCGATCCGCGGTGACGTGTACCTCGGGATGCTGGCGGGAGGCGTCGAACCCAAGGTCGACTCGACGACCATCGAACGAGACGGCCAGACCTTGCTACGCAGCCTCGCGACCGCCCAGGCGCAGCTGAATGATGACCCCGATATCGTGGCGCGGTTCCGGATCGTCGTACCCGCCGCGAAGACGTACGTCGAGAGCGCGAGACAGCTCGCGATCCTGACCGGCAACGATCGCGCTGCCGCACTCGCTCAACGCGTCTCGTTCGAGCAGTCATCGCAGGACCTCCGGTCGATGCTGAGCGACCTCACCGACGTCGTCCAGGCTCGAGCCTCGCAAGCCTCGAGCGACGCCAACGCCGTCGCGGACCGCGTGCAAGGGATGCAGATCTGGTTCACGATCGCGGTCTTCGCGGGATTCTTCTATGCGGCGCGACTGGTCTCGCGTGGTATCACGAAGCCGCTCGCCGACTGCGTCGTCGGGCTCGAGTCACTCGCCCAGGCGGACCTGACGAGCGAGGTCCGGGTGACCGGTTCCGACGAGGTGTCCCAACTCGGGGCATCGTTCAACAGGGCCGTTGGCGACCTCTCGACCGTCGTCAGGCGGATCCGCGAATCCGCGTGGACGCTCGCCTCCTCATCCGAGGAGCTGTCGGTCACGAGCACGCAGATGGGCGCGTCGGCGGAGGAGACGTCCGCCCAGGCGAACGCCGTGTCGGCGGCGGCGGAACAGGTTTCGGCCAACGTGAACACGGTGGCGGCCTCGGCCGAGGAGATGTCGGCGTCGATCCGCGAGATCGCTTCGTCGGCGCACGAGGCGGCGGATGTGGCCGCCGAGGCGGTCGCCGCTGCGGGATCGACCAACGCGACCGTCCGTCAGCTCGGGGATTCCTCGGCCGAGATCGGCGAGGTCATCAAGGTGATCACGTCGATCGCCGAGCAGACGAACCTGTTGGCGCTCAACGCGACGATCGAGGCCGCGCGGGCGGGCGAAGCGGGCAAGGGGTTCGCCGTCGTCGCGAACGAGGTCAAGGAGCTCGCGAAGGGGACGGCCGCCGCGACCGAGGAGATCGGCCAGAAGGTCGTCGCGATCCAGGGCGACGCCCATGCGGCGATGACCGCGATCAGCCACATCTCGGAGGTCATCACCCGGATCAACGACATCCAGGGAACGATCGCGTCCGCGGTGGAGCAGCAGACCGCGACGACGAGCGAGATCACCCGGCACGTGACCGAAGCGGCGACGGGCGCCGGGGAGATCGCCGCGAACGTCACCGGGGTCGCACAGGCGGCGCAGGACACGTCGTCGGGCGCGGCGTCGGCACAGTCCGCCGCGCAGGACCTGGCGCGGTTGGCGGAGGAGCTCAGCCTGACCGTCTCGCGTTTCGTCGTCGAGGGATCGGCGCGGCTCCGTCGGATGCCGGCGGCCCGCGGCACCGAGGTCGACGGGGGCTCTGGCTTCGCACCAAGTCTGGCCGGTGTGGGGCGGGGAGCGATGGGCGGGAACGGCACAGGGACCGCGTGAGGACGCGGATGACGGATCGACAGGAGATGGAGGACACGATGCGAGCGCTGGTGATCGACGATTCGAAAGCGATGCGGATGCTCCTCAAGCGCGAGCTCGTCGCGCTCGGCTTCGAGGTGTTCGAAGCCGGTGACGG
>VAYF01000338.1 GCA_005883885.1 Actinomycetota bacterium
AGGGGGCGGCCGGGATGCAAGTCCGCCGACGCCGCGGCCAGCGCTGTCGCCTTGAACGGGCTTTCAGGAAACGGGGATCTGCTTCGACGGATCCACGAACGGCATCGGGGTCACGGTCGCGGCCCGCGTCCCCCACTCGGTCAGCACCGTCAGGGTTTGACCCTCATGGCTGCTCCCCGCCGGGAGCCAGCAGTAGCCGATGTTCTGCTTCAGACGAGGGGAATAGATCGCCGACGTGACCTTGCCGACCTGCTGTTCGTCGACCGAGGCAGGCCACTTGACCGCATTGAGGGCCGGGAACGGCTCGCCGTCGAGCACGACGCCGTTGATCTTCGTGTCGACCCCCGCCTCCCGGATCGCCCGGTACGCGGCGATCGAGATGCTCGCCTCGGGCGAGACCGTGTCGAGGTCGACCAGCCGGTCCAGGCCCATCTGGAAGGCGTTGTTCTGGTACGTCATGTCGGCGCCCCAGTTGAAGATCGCGCCCTCGATCCTGCGGATGTCCGACGGGCCGGTCGGCTTGATGCCGAACTCCTGCCCGGCCTCCATGATCGCCTCGTAGACATCGTTCCCGCGGGTCGTATCGGTCGTGTAGACCTCGTAGCCGATCTCGGAGGTCCAGCCGGTGCGCGTCACCACGACCGGGACCCCGGCGATCTTCGCGTCGGTCCAGAAGTAGTACCGGAGGTCCAGGATGTCCTCCCCGAGGAGCTTGACCATGAGGTCCTTGGACCGTGGCCCCTGG
>VAYF01000339.1 GCA_005883885.1 Actinomycetota bacterium
GAACCCTGCCGGGCCGTACCGCTGGGTGGCCTCGTAGTACGGGGTGCGGCGGTTCCGTGCGCCACGCTGGACGAGGCTCATGTCGAACGGCTGGGTCATCCGGTCCTCCTTCGAGCTCGGTCGATGCGAGGAGCCATCGTGCGGGGCAGCGCAGGGGTTCGCAACGACGTCCGTCGACCCGGGGTCACGGCCCGGCTCAGGCGTCGCCTGCCGCGAACACCCGTTCACCGTCGACGAAGGTCATCTGGCAGCGAGCCTCGGCGATCTCCTCGGGCGGATGCGCGAAGAGGTTGCGGTCGATGATGGCCAGATCCGCGCGCTTGCCGACCTCGATCGAGCCCGTCTCGCGGTCGAGGTGGTTCACGAAAGCGGACCCGATCGTGAAGGCGGCGATCGACGTCTCCAGGTCGAGCCGCTCCTCCGGGAGGAACACCTCGCCGCGGTTCGCTCCGTACGGGTAGTCCGGCGGCATCACGCGGTTGACCGCCACGTGGATCTCCTCCAACGGGTTGGGGCTCGAGACCGACCAGTCGCTCCCCATCGCGAGCATCGCGCCGTTCCGGGCGAGGCTGGCGAACGGGTACTGCCACGTCCAACGCGGTTCGCCGAGGAACGGGATCGTGAGCTCGTCCATCTGCGTCTCGTGCGCCGCCCAGAGCGGTTGCAGGTTCGCGACTGCCCCGAGCGACCGGAACCGTGGGAGGTCGTCCGGATGGATCACCTGGAGGTGGGCGAGGTGCGGACGCGTGTCGGTCGGTCCGTTCGTCCGTCGCGCCGCTTCCACGGCATCGAGCGCCTCCCGGACCGCTCGATCCGCCAGGGCGTGGAAATGGACCTGGAACTCCAACGCGTCCAGCCGGGTCACGGCCTCCTTCAGGAGCTCCGGCTCGACGAACGAGATCCCCCGGTTGTCCGTCGCCTCACCGTTCACATCCAGGTACGGGTCCCCGGCGTTCCGGTCCCACCAGAGCGCACCGACGACGCGCGCCGTCAGCGTTCCCTCCCCGGCCGCAGCCACGTAGGCCTCGAACGAGCCCGTGCGTTCGGCCGACTTCGCCTCGACGATCGCGTCCTGCCATCCGGTGATGCCGAGCCCGTGCAGGTACGCCTGCCCCTCCAACAGACCGCGGGCGACGATGTCCGGTCGCGACGGGGGAACCAGATCCCCGACGAACCGCATCGCGCCTTCGTGCAGCGTGCCGGAAGGGGAGCCGTCCGCGTCACGCTCGATCCGGCCGTCGGCCGG
>VAYF01000155.1 GCA_005883885.1 Actinomycetota bacterium
CGTCGTCCCACATGGCCACGACCAGCGGTGACGACACCTTGACGCCCACCAGCTCGTCCGGATGATCGGACGAGACCACGACCAAGGCGTACGAGCCCTCCAGCTCACCGACGGCAGCCCGGACCGCTTCCGCCAGCGACGCGGATCCCTCCACCTTCTCCTCCAGCAGATGCGCGACGCACTCCGTGTCGGTGTCCGAGGCGAACGCGTGACCCCCCTTGTCCAGGCGCTCGCGGAGCTCCTGGAAGTTCTCGATGATCCCGTTGTGGATCACGGCCACCCGCCCGTCGCAGTCGAGGTGCGGATGCGCGTTGCCTTCCGTCGGCGCTCCGTGCGTCGCCCAGCGCGTGTGGCCGATCGCGATGGTCGCCGGCGGGGCCGGCTCGCCGATGAGCAGCGCCTCCAACTCGGCGAGCTTCCCGGCCCGCTTCCGCACCGAGAGACCGCCGTCCACGACCGCGATTCCCGCGGAGTCGTACCCGCGATACTCCAGCCGGCGCAGACCTTCCATCACGATCGGAAGCGCCTGGGCCGATCCGACGTAGCCGACGATGCCGCACATCAGACGAGCAGGCTATCAGTGCAGAGATGGACGATGTGATCCGTCATCCGAGCGCGATGCGGACCGCATCGGCGACCGCTTCCGCATGGCGCTGCGACTCTGCATCCGTCTCGGATTCGACCATGACGCGGATCAGCGGCTCGGTGCCGGACGCCCGCACCAACACCCGCCCGCGGTCGCCGAGCGCAGCCTCGGCGAGGGCGATCGCCTGCTCCACCGACGCAGCATCGACGGACGCGCCTCGGTCGGATACGGGGACGTTGATCAGCACCTGCGGGTAACGAGGCATCGCGCGCGCGAGCTCGCCAACGGACACGCCGTTCGCGGCCGCCAGCGAGAGGAACCGGACGGCGGTGAGCAGGCCGTCTCCTGTCGTTGCGTCCTCGCGGAAGATGACGTGGCCGCTCTGCTCGCCCCCGAGCATGGCTCCTCGGCGTTCCATCTCCTCGAGCACGTAGCGGTCACCGACCTGCGCCTGGACGAGCTCGATCCCGGCGTCGCGCATGCGGTGCACGAGCCCGAGGTTCGACATCACGGTCCCGACGACCACGTCCCCCTTGAGCGTCCCGCGCTCGTGCATCGCCAACGCGCTCGCAGCCAGCACCTGATCGCCATCGATCACGGCGCCCTCGGCGTCGGCGAACAACGCACGGTCCGCGTCGCCGTCATGGGTGACCCCCGCATCGGCGCCGCGTTCGGTCACCTCCGCGGCGACGACGTCGGGATGCAGGGCTCCGCATCCGACGTTGATGTTGCGGCCGTCCGGCTCGGCGTTGATCGCGATGACCTCGGCACCCAGCCTGCGGAGGATCTCGGGCGCCACGTCCGACGCCGCTCCGTTCGCGCAATCCACGACGATCCTCATCCCATCGAGTCGGGCGTCTGCCGCGGCCTCGAGGTGATGGAGGTACCGTTCGCGACCCTCCGGGATCCCCGCCAATGCCCCGCGTGCGGTCCCGGGGGGATCGACGCGCGTGAGATCCGCCTCGATCTCGTCCTCCAGATGATCGGGGAGCTTCATCCCTTCGCGGGAGAAGAACTTGATCCCGTTGTCGGCCGGCGGGTTATGGGACGCGCTGATCACGACCCCGCTCGATGCTTCCAGATCGACGGTCATGAACGCGATCGCCGGTGTCGGCTCGATCCCCGCGAGGAGGACATCGCCGCCCGCGTCGAGGATGCCCTCCGTGAGGGCGTCCTCGAGCCACGCACCGGACTCGCGCGTGTCGCGGCCGACGACGAACGTCGGCGGCTGCGTCGCGCCGTGGCGGCCGAGCACGGCGACCGCCGTGCGACCGAGCTGGTACGCCAGGTCGCGCGTGAGGTCGGTGCCGGCCACGCCACGAACGCCGTCGGTGCCGAAGAGCCGTCCCATCAGGACGGCACGTTACCCGAGGAGGTCCTCTGCCAGCGCCCGAACGCGTCGCCGCATCCCATCGTGATGACGACATCGGAGGCCTCGACGGCCTCGTCGGTGAGCGCCTTGGGGAACTCGTGGGAGACGTCGACGTCCACCTCGCGCATCACCTCGACGACGGCCGGGTTGACCTCGTCGGCGGGCGTGCTCCCCGCGGAGCGGACCACGATCCGCGGCCCGGCGTACTTCGCCAGCAGGCCCGCGGCCATCTGCGAGCGCCCCGCGTTGTGTACGCAGACGAACAGGACTGTCGGAACGTCGTTCGGGTCGTTCCCCTCGTCAGAGCTCATGCTGACGATGTTCGCATCCGTGGCCGCGACCGACACCGCCGCCGCCGTCGTGGGAGCATGGAGGCATGGACGATCTCGTTCGCGTGTACGCCAGCGGGGACACCTTCGCCGCAGAGCTGATGCGAGGACGGCTCGAGTCCGAAGACATCCCTGTGCTCGTCAAGGGAGAGGGCGAAGGGCCGTACCGGATGGGTCCCTGCTACCTGTGGGTATCGGCGGAGGACGCGACACGAGCCCGCGTGATCGTGGAGGCGGTCGAGTCGGGTGATTTCGCCTTGGCCGACGAGGAGGCGCCTGCTCAGCCGTCAGATGCCGCGGAGGAACAGCGGTCCGGCTGATCCCCTTGTCGGCTCGTGTCAGCGCTTGGAGTACTGCGGCGCCTTACGAGCCTTCTTCAAGCCGTACTTCCGGCGTTCTTTCTCCCGAGCGTCTCGCGTGAGGTAACCCTCGGCTTTGAGCTGCGCTCGAAGCTCCGGATCCAGCTCGATCAGCGCCCGGGCGACGCCGAGCTTCACCGCGCCCGCCTGTCCCGCCACGCCGCCTCCCCGGATCGACGCGACGACGTCGTAGTCCTTCTCGCGACCGACCAGCCGCAACGGCGCGACGGCCACCATCCGGTGGACGCGCGTCGGGAAGTACTCGTCGATCGTCCGCCCGTTGATCGTGAACGCACCGTCGCCGGGGGTGAGGCGGACGCGTGCGACGGACTCCTTGCGTCTTCCTGTCCAGAGCTTGGTTGGGGTCAGGGCCACCGACAGATCACTCCTCCGTCTTCGCGGGTTTCTTCGCCGCGGACTTCTTCGCGGTCGTCTTCTTGCTGGTCTGCTTCTTCGCGGCGGACGTGGTCGCCGCAGGCTTCGTAGCGGTCGTCTTCTTCGCCGCTGGCTTCTTGGCGGTCGTTTTCTTGGCGGTCGTCTTCTTCGCCGGTGTCTTCTTCCCCGGTGCCTTCTCGGCGGTCGGTTCCTTCGCCGGCGTCTTCGAAGCGATCGGCGGCTTCGCTTCCATCCGGCTCGGCAGCACCGTGGTGGGCAGCCCCGACCAACGCGGGCGTTCGCCGACCGTCAACCGGACGGGCTTCTGCGCCGAATGCGGATGCTCGGCGCCGGCGACCACGTGGAGCTTCTTGATCTGCTGGCGACCGAGACGGTTCTTCGGGAGCATGCCCCGGATGGCTTTCTCGACGGCCGCGACCGGCCGGGTCGCGAGCAGGTCGGCGTACCGGATCCCCGTGATCCCGCCCGGATAACCGGAGTGCCGATAGGCGAACTTGTTCTGTGCCTTGTTCCCGCTCAGCTCGACCTTGTCCGCATTGATGACGACGACGTGGTCCCCGGTGTCCATATGGGGCGCGAAGATCGGCTTGTGCTTGCCGCGCAACAGCGTGGCCACCTCGCTGGCGAGGCGGCCCAGCACTTGGCCGCTGGCGTCGACGACGTACCAGCTGCGCTCGATGTGCTCAGGCTTGGGAGAGTAGGTCTTCATCGCGAAAGATGTCGGCCCGGGAAGGCCGACCGGTCAACCAGGCTACCTGCGGAAACGCACTCGCGTCAAAGGTCCGTGGTTCCCGGAGCGACCGGAAGGGGCTTGCGAGCTCGCACGATCGCGCCGTGCATCCCGTCCGTGAGCTCGTGGGTCGCCACGACCTCGACATCGGCGAGCCCTACCGTCCCCAGGAGCACTCTGTATTCGGAGAAGCTGAGCGCTCCGGCGATGCACCCGACGTACGACCCGCGCTCCGCCCGGTCCGCCTGCGTCAGCTCGTCGTCGGCCACGACATCCGAGATCCCGACCCGTCCGCCGGGCTTCAGGACGCGGGCGATCTCTCGGATCACGGCCGGTTTGTCGGTGGACAGGTTGATGACGCAGTTCGAGATCACGACGTCGACCGTGTCGTCGGGGAGCGGAACGTCCTCGATCAAGCCCTTCAGGAAGATGACGTTGCCGGCGCCGGCTCTCGCAACGTTCGCCCGGGCCAGATCGAGCATCTCGTCGGTCATGTCCAGGCCGTAGGCGAGCCCGGTCGGCCCGACCCGCTTCGCGGAAAGCAAAACGTCGATCCCGCCGCCGCTCCCCAGGTCCAGCACGGTCTCACCCTCGCGGAGCTCGGCCACCACCGTCGGGTTCCCGCATCCCAGCGAGGCCAAGACCGCCTCCTCGGGGAGTTGGTCCCGCTGGAGCACGTCATAGAGCTGCCGCCCGAGCCCCTCCTCGGGATCGCAGCAGCCCGACGCATCGGCATCCGACGCCGCGCCCCGTCCCTCGGCGACGGCCGTCGCCGCCGACGCGTAGCGCACCCGAACCTCCTCGCGGAGCTCATCCATCACGTCACCCCCAACTCGGTTGACCGCTCGGTCCCGACCGCCCCTGGATCGAGCGCCCCTCGCAACAGCTCCAACGGTTCCGGCTCGATCCGGTAGTACGCCCAACGACCTCGTTTCTCGCGGCGGAGGATGCCCGCATCCGTGAGCACCTTCAGATGATGCGACACGGTCGGTTGGCCGAGGTCGAGCCGATCGGTCAGGTCACACACGCAAGATTCCCCGCCCTCACTCGCGGCGACCAGGCTGACCAGCCGCAACCGAGCCGGATCCGCGATCACGCGCAGCGCCTGCGCCAGCCGCTCGGCGTCGGTTTCAGAGAGCACCGACCCGACCAGCGGGGGGCAGCACGTCTGATCGATCTCCTGGATGAGGCGCATCGTGGGGACATATTGACAGCTATCGATATATCCGTCAACGTATCGACCATCATCGATGGAAGGAGGTGAGCCGTGAGGATCGACGGTCCTTGTTGCCCGCCGGGCTGCTGCTGAGCGGTCGTGAGGGGACCGGAAGCCCCTGGCTTCCGGTCCCCTCACGATCGCGGGCGCCCGTAGAACACCCGCTCGAGGGTCAGGCCGTTCGGCGGCGCGATCTGCGGCGCCGCCGAACGGTCGCGCGCCGCCAGGATCGCCTGGACCGCACCCGGTTCGAGACGCCCCGTCCCGACCATCACAAGCGTCCCGACGAGCGAGCGCACCATCTGGTGCAGGAACGCGTTCGCGCGGAACGTGATCGCGAGGAGCTCACCGTCGCGCCGCACCGCGATCCGATGGAGATCCCGAACCGTCGATCGTCCTCGCCCTGGGTTCCGACAGAAGGACGCGAAGTCGTGTTCGCCGCGGAGCGCGAGGGCCGCACTCCGCATCGAGGGCACGTGCAGCGCGCCGGGACGATGCCAGACGAACCGGGCGATGAACGGATCGGCGACCTCGCCTGTCGCGACCACGTATCGGTACTCCCGCGCCGTCGCGGAGAACCGCGCGTCGAACCCCTCGGGCGCGTCCGAGGCCCGCCGGACGGCGAGCTCGGGACCGAGCATGGCGTTGACGGCGTCGCGGATCCGCTCCGGGGCAAGACTCGTCGAGGTCGCGAACGACGTCACCTGGCCCCGAGCGTGAACCCCCGCATCCGTCCGGCCGGCCACGGAGAGCTCGATGCGCTCGTTGACGATGCGTTCGAGCGCGGCGGAGAGCTCGCCCTCGACGGTCCGGATCGACGGGTCACGCTGCGCCGCCCATCCATGGAACCCGGTTCCGTCGTACGCAAGCAACAAGCGCACGACCCGCGTCATGAGACGGGCTGTGCCACCGGGCCGATTACGCCGAGCGATCGACCAGTTCGATCCTGGCCATGGGCGCTCCGTCGCCCTTGCGAGGGCCCAGCTTCAGGATCCGCGTGTACCCGCCCTCGCGTTCGGTGAACCGAGGGGCGATGTCGTGGAACAGCGTGGCCACGATGTCGCGATCGGGGATCTCCTTCAGCACCTCCCGGCGCGAGGTGAGGTCCCCCCGCTTTGCCTTCGTGATCAAGCGCTCCGCGTACGGCCGCAGCTGCCTGGCCTTGGCCTCGGTCGTCGTGATCCCCTCATGGACGAACAGCTGCTTCGCGAGCGTGGAGAGCATCAGCCGCTGATGCGCCGGGCCGGAGCCCAGCCGAGGACCCTTCTTCGGGGTCGGCACGCGGCCTCACTCCTCCCGCAGGCCCAACCCGAGCTCCTCGAGCTTGAGCTTGACCTCGTCGATCGACTTCTGACCGAAGTTGCGGATGTCCATCAGCTCGGACTCGGACTTCTGGACCAGGTCGCCGACCGTGTTGATCCCCTCGCGCTTGAGGCAGTTGTAGGAGCGGACGGACAGGTTGAGCTCCTCGATCGTGATCTGGTAATCGCTCGGGAGCTCCTCGTCCTCGGCGGGGCCGACCGAGACGCTGGGCGCCTCCGCGAGATCGCTGAACAGCTGCACCAGCTCGAGCAGGGTTCCTCCGGCCGATGCGAGCGCCTCGCGCGGGGTCACCGAGCCGTCGGTCTCGACATCCAGGATCAGCTTGTCGCGGTCGGTCATCTGCTCCACGCGGGTGTTCCCCACCGTGTAGCTGACCTTGCGGACCGGCGAGAAGATCGAATCGACGGGGATCACGCCGATCGGATCGCGTGCCTTCTTGTTCTTGTCCGCGATCCGGTAGCCGACCCCTCGCTCGACCGTCATCTCCATCTCGAGCGCGCCACCCTTGCCGATGGTGGCGATGTGCAGGTCCGGGTTCAGGATCTCGATGCCCGCGGGCGGTGCGACGTCACCGGCCGTGACCTCCGCCGGTCCCTTCGCCTTGAGGTAGATCGGGGTCGGCTCGTCCAGATCGGAGCGAACCACCAGCTCCTTCAGGTTCAAGATGATGTCGGTGACGTCTTCCGTCACCCGCTCCACGGTCGCGAACTCGTGCAGCACGCCGTCGATGCGTACCGACGAGATGGCGGCCCCCGGGATGGACGACAGCAGGGTACGGCGCAGCGAATTGCCGACCGTATAGCCGAAACCCGGCTCGAGCGGTTCGATCGTGAACTTCGAGCGGGTCGGCGAGATCACGTCCTCAGCGATCTGAGGTCTCGCGACGATGAACACAGGTGCATCCCTCCTCGGTGGGGGATCATCCATTCATCCCCACCTCTCGGAACTCCCGACCGCTGCTCGCGGCCGGGTACCGCCCCTAGACGCGGCGGCGCTTGCGAGGCCGGCACCCGTTGTGCGGCACCGGCGTCACATCTTGGATCCCGGCGATCTCGAGGCCCGCCGCGGCGAGCGAGCGGATCGCGGTCTCCCGGCCCGAACCCGGGCCCTTCACGAACACATCGACCCGCTGGAGGCCGTGCTCCTGCGCCGCCCGGGCTGCCTTCTCGGCCGCGAGCTGCGCGGCGAACGGCGTGGACTTGCGGGAGCCCTTGAAGCCCACGTTCCCGGCGCTCGCCCAGCTGAGGGTGTTCCCCTGCTGGTCCGTGATCGTGACGATCGTGTTGTTGAAGGTCGACTTGATGTGCGCCTGCCCGTGCAGGACGTTCTTCTTCTCGCGACGCTTGGTCTTCTTCGCCTTGGGCTTGGCCATGTGGTGCGGGCTCCCCTTCCGCTACTTCTTCTTCGCGATCTTCTTCTTGCCGGCGATCGCCTTCTTCGGTCCCTTGCGGGTCCGGGCGTTCGTGTGGGTCCGCTGGCCTCGCACCGGAAGCGACCGACGGTGCCGGATGCCCTGGTAGCACCCGATCTCGATCTTGCGCTTGATGTCCTGAGCGACCTCCCGCCGCAGGTCACCTTCGACCTTGAAGTTCCGGTCGATGAACTCGCGGATCTTGAGCACTTCTTCCTCGGACAGATCGCGGACCTTGGTGCCGCCCTCGATCGCGGTCCCGCTCACGATCTGATAGGCGCTGGTGGGACCGATGCCGTAGATGTAGCGGAGCGCGATATCGAGCCGCTTGTCCCGAGGGAGGTCGACGCCGGCGATCCGTGCCATGTTCGGGCTCCCCTCTTACCCTTGCCGCTGCTTGTGCCGCGGGTTGGAACAGATCACGAGGATCCGTCCGCGCCGGCGGACGACCCGGCAGCGGTCGCAGATCCTCTTCACCGATGGCCTGACCTTCATGACGTGCCTCTCATCTGTATCGATACACCACACGACCCCTGGTCAGGTCGTACGGCGATAACTCTACGCGCACCCGGTCGCCGGGAAGGATCCGGATGTAGTGCATCCGCATCTTCCCGGAGATGTGGGCGAGCACCTTGTGCCCGTTCTCAAGCTCCACCCGGAACATGGCATTGGGGAGGGGCTCCACGACGGTCCCCTCGACCTCGATCGCATCGTCTTTGGCCACGCTCCAGCTGATCCTCTGTGTCGGGACCCGTCCCGAGGGCGCGCAGAACGTGCCTCGGGAGGGCAGGAAGTGAGTATACGGCCAGGTCAGCCGGTGCGTCCATGCGCTACGCGCGCTTCACGACCGCCTTGACGGCATCCAGCCGGCTCGGTTCGTGATCGGCCGACGTCTTGACCAGGATGGATCGGGCCGTCACGGCCGTCGAACCCACCTTGACGGTCATCTTGAGCACGACCGAGGCTGCCGCGGCCAAACTGATCTTGTACGTGCCCGCGACGACCTTGCTCGTGATGTTCGTCGTCCCCGAGAAGTAGGTCACCGAGTACCCCTTGCCGGACCCGGTGCCCAGCACCGTGAGCGGATCCGTCCCCGATCCGTCGTTCTCGATGCGGATCTTGAAGGATACGGTCTTGCCCACCGCCGCCTTCAGCGTCTTCGTCTGGTTGAGGCCGGTCGCGTTGTAGATGTCGTTGCCGACGTAGGTGGTCCCCGTTGCGATCTGGTTGTCGGGCCGGTGGGTTTGCGTGTCGGCGGTCCAGGTGTGATGCGCCGGCGCGCTGGTATTCGAGAGGTTGTCCGTCGCCGTTACGTAGAACGAGTGCTGGCCAGCGACCAGGCCCGTGTAGCCGGTCGGCGACGTGCACGGCGCGTACGAGCCGCCGTCAAGCTTGCAGTCGAACGTCGCGGTCCCATCCGTGGAACTGAACTTGAAGGTCGCGTCGGTCGACTGGACCCATCCGGACGGGCCGGAGTCGATCGATACGTTCGGCGGCGTCGTGTCGATCGTCCAGGTGTAGTTCGTCGACCCGGTCTGGGTATTCCCGGCGGGGTCGATCGCCTTCACGTGGAACGCGTGGCTGCCGGACCCCAGGCTGCTGTACGACTTGGGGGAAGAGCACGACGTGTAC
>VAYF01000340.1 GCA_005883885.1 Actinomycetota bacterium
CTCGGCCAGAACTTCGCCAAGGCATACGGCGTGCAGTACCTCGGTCGTGACGGCGAGCAGCACTTCGCGGAAGCGACGTCCTGGGGTGCATCCACCCGGCTCGTCGGCGGACTGATCATGGCCCACGGCGACGCGAAGGGGTTGCGGCTGCCTCCCCGCGTCGCCCCGATCCAGGTGGTCGTCGTCCCGATCTTCCGGAACGACGACGAGCGGGGTCGGGTGCTGGGCGAGACGGAGCGGCTCGCGGAGAGCTGGCGAGACGTCGGCCTCCGCGTCAAGGTCGACGATCGCGACGATCTCCGGCCGGGGTACAAGTTCGCCGACGCCGAGCTCCGCGGCATCCCGGTCCGCGTGGAGATCGGCCCGCGTGACCTCGACGCGTCCCAGGTGACGGTCGTGCGCCGCGACACGGGAGCGAAGTCGGCGGTGGGCATGGAGGCGGCCGCGACGACGCTCACCGCGTTGCAGGGCGAGATCCAGCGCTCGCTCTTCGACGACGCCCTCGCGTTCCGCGAGGCGCACACGACGCGCGTGGGTTCCTACGACGAGCTCCGCGACGCGATCGAGGATCCGGGGGGGTTCGTGTTCGGCGGCTGGTGCGGGGACGCCACGTGCGAGGCCAAGGTCAAGGCCGAGACGAAGGCGACGATCCGATTCTTGCCGTTCGACCCCGAACCGACGGATGGCCCCTGCGTGGTATGCGCCCAGACGGCCGTGGACACGGCCGCCTGGGCGATCGCCTACTGACTACGTCTGGCGGTTGACCCACACCCCGCCCGGCCCGGTGTAGGAGTTGCCCTCGCCCCAGGTCGCGATCGTCTTGCCGGCGGACGTGATCGCCGTCTCGCCGTAGTCCCCGTACGGCTCCAGGAAACCGTTCGCCGTCTTGTACGGCGCGCCGCTCGTGACGTCGGAGATCTTGACCGGCGCGGTCCACGTGGCCCCGCCGTCGGTCGAGCTGCGGTACCAGACGTTCCAGGCATCGAAGTTGTCGCCGTTCGTCTGCATGTACCAGGCGCGGACGTCGCTCGTTCCGCCCATCTCGACGGACGGGAAATCGCCCATCTCGCCCGCCGTCGAGAGCGCCACTTTCCCCGACCACGTCGCGCCGCCGTCGGACGAGCGCTGCGCGTAGATCGTCTCGTTCCCTCCCGACGCGGTGGCGCCGTCGTAGAGCACGACCAGGTTCGAGTTCCCGAAGCCCGCGATCGCGCTGTGCCCCGGGTAGTAGTCGGCGGGACACCCCGCGGCCGTGCAGACCGGTCCGATCTGGACGGTATCCACGAGCTTCGTGGTCCAGCTGGCGCCGCCGTTCGTCGACCGGTAGACGTTGACCTGGTCGTCACCGGTCAGCGCGCCACCGCCCCCGTAGAGCAGGCTCGTCTCGGAGAAGACCACCGTCCCGTTCGGCAGCACGTCGCCGTCGAAGGCGTAGATGTAGCGCTTCGAGTCGACGATCTTCGTCTGCGTCCATGTCACGCCGGCGTCGTGGGACTGCGCGATCCACGGGTCGCCACCGGTCGGGCCGTTGAACGCGATGTAGACGTCGGTGCCGTTGTCGGACACCGCGAGGATCGGCTTGTCGTTCCAGCTGACGTTGCCGTAGACAGGCACGGGAGCGGTCCAGGTCTGTCCGTGGTTCGTCGACTTCGAGAACACGACGTTGTAGCCGTTCATCCACGCCGCGTAGACGGCCCCGGTGTTCGATACGACCTCGATCTGGGGATCGAACTGCCCGTTCACTCCTCGGCAGGCGCACAGGTACTGGTCGGGTCCCCAGGTGGCGCCGCCGTCCGCCGAGATCTTCAAGACGTGATACGGCAGCGGGCACTGGTTCCCGCAGGCGGTCGGGCCCGTGTATCGGGTCGCCAAGAGGTACACGTACGGCGCGTTCGGATCCGCCGCGATCGCCGGCTCCCAATCGTCTGCCGTCGGACCGATCACCCGCTCGCCGGCCCAGCCGCTCGGCGGTGCGGCGGGAGCCGCCTTCACGGGGAGCGTGCCGCTCGCTTTCGCCGCCCGCCAGGCGTCGAGTCGCTCCTGCGTCAGCTGCGTCTGCTCCTCCGCCTCGGCGCCTCCGCCTTTCGCACCCTCCCGCT
>VAYF01000341.1 GCA_005883885.1 Actinomycetota bacterium
CCGTCGGTTTCCAGCACGGCAGGTTCGCTCGTCGCGAGCGTCTCCCGGTGCGGTTCGCTCTCGTTCGGGGCCGTCATCGCGCCCGCCCCTGCGCCGCCCACACCCGGGAGGGTGACCGCCAGACGGACACGCCGCCGCCTTGGTAGACGAGCGCACCACCGACCGACCGGATCACCGGCGCGAATCGCCCCTCCCCGGCGTCCGTCACGACGATCGCCGACACCTGACGTTCGGTGAGCCAGGCTGCGAGGGTGATCGGCGAGACCGAGCCCCGGAACCGGGAGCTGAGGCCCTTGTTCAACCATTCGTGCGCGTACCGATCAGGAAGGATGCCCACATACCCCGCGGCGAGCCGGAACGAGAAGTCCGTGGCGTTCTGCCAGATCAGCTCCTCCGCCTTGTCGTCCGGGATCGCGAAGACGACCTCGTCCGGCTGGAGCACGCTCCGGTACGTACCGCTCGAGAAGAACGCGGGCACGGTCTGCGGGAGGTGCGCGATCGAACCCGGATCCGGGAAGAGCAGCGACACGCCAAGCCCCACCAGGCCCCATCGGTACACCGCCCTTCGGGCGGGGGCGCGGGCGAGCCAGATCGCGGCGATCACCCCGACCGCGAGCCCGGAGTAGGCCGGGAAGCGGTCGGGGGTCGCGTCGCGGATCAAGGGGACCTGGATGAGCCATGACCAGGGCAGCGAGACCGACGCGCGGCCCATCACGTGCAGGACCGGACCGAGCGCCGCGATCGAGACGACCGCGACGAACGCGAGCAATCCCCAGGTGCCGCGTCGGTGCCGCTCGGTGATGGCGAACCCGACGAGCACGAGCACGAGTGCGATCGAGAGGTACCCCGCGTCCTCGATGTTGTGCGCGAGGATCGATCCCTCGGGCAGATACTTCGCGGCGGAAACGAGGTACGGCGTCAGCAGCGCGAAGGTGAGCACGTACGACGCGGCCGTGAGCAGACCCGCCTCGAAGACGCGGCCCCGATCCGAGCCCGACGCGATCAGCACGATCAAGAAGGCGATGGCACCGAAGAAGGCCGAGGTCGCGAAGACCTCGGTCGAGAACAGGAAGAGCCCCGTCAACGACAGCGTCATCAGCGCGATGAATGTGGGCCGACCGAGCGAGCCCTCGATCCGACGGATCACCAGGTAGACGGCCAACGGGACCGGGAAGATCAAGACCAGGTTGACATGGCCGTGCATCTGCCCCGCCATGTACTGGCAGTAGCCGAAGAGATAGCCGCCCGCGAGCGACGGCCAGAACGAATGGGTCAGCCGGTAGCACACCAGGTACGCGGCCCAACAGGCGAGAGCAGACGCGAGCAGCAGCAGCACGTTGACCGCTGCGAGCGAGCCGAAGAGCGAACGGACCGGGTACATGAGGACACCGCCACCGGGCACGAACGTGGTCCACGCCAGGCTGGTCCCGTCGGGCGTGAAGATCTTGGTCATGTACAGCGGGTCGACATGGTGCGCCAATGCCCAGTGGACCCACCCGATCGACCACTGGAAGAACTTCGCGTCACCGCGACCGTCCCCCACGTAGCGGATCCGCAGTTGGGTGATGATCGGCCCCGCCCAGATCACGATCGTCGCGACGAGGTACAGCAGGAACGCGACGAGGCCGCGGGCCCGATCGGGAAGCTCTCGTCCCCACGCCCTCGACCGGTCGAAGAGGTTGTCCCTCGCCTCATCGATCACGACGGCCGCGTCCGACCCCGGCTCGTGCGCGGCGACCTCGGGAGGGATCGTCATCGGACGCAGAGGCTACCAACAGGCCTCGTCGCGGGATCGTTCCCGCCCGTCCTTTCCTTGTCACGGTCGAGGTCCCCACCCATACTCCACGCGTGCCTGCGCCTCACCCGCCACGTGCCGACGTCGCGCGGCCTGGTGGTCGTTCCCTGGGCGTCCTCGCAGTGCTCCTCGTCGCGGTCGTGATCGCGATCGCGTGCACCGGCGGAAGCGCGCCGACGACGAGCCCATCCCCGACGTTCAACGCCGTGGCGGCAGCGACCGAGGGCTACTCGGAGAAGACATTCAGCATCCCGCCGAACCGGCCGCCGGCCAGCAGACCGACGGCGCTACCCTCGCCCGCAGCACTCCCGGCGAGCGTTCCGATCAAGCACGTGATCTTCATCGTGAAGGAGAACAGAACCTTCGATCACTACTTCGGGAAGTACCCGGGCGCCGACGGGACGACCGTGGGGAAGCTCCTGGACGGAACGACGGTCCCGCTGACGCCCGCCCCCGACGTGATGTCGGCATCGATCACGCACGGGTACTGGTCCGGCCTGTTCTCGATCGACGGCGGGCGGATGGATGGATTCAACACGATCCTCGGGGGCGAGCAGCTGCAGGGGTACACGCAGTTCGACCGCGCGACCATCCCCCACTATTTCGATTACGCGGACCGGTTCGTGCTCGCCGACCACCTGTTCACGTCCGAGTACGGACCGACGTTACCCGAGCATCTGTACACGGTCGCCTCGAGCTCGTTCGGGATCATGGACAACAAGACCCATCACACGGACCTCCCCGGTCGGTATTGCGATGATCCTCACAGCTCGGTTCCGGCGTTCCCGCAGAAGCTGAGCGCGTCGGCCCAGCGACGGATCATGCGCCTCCAGAACCGTCTCACCGACGACCATCCGAAGGCGATGTTCGCGATCTCCGGATACCTGAAGAAGGTGCGCGCCTGCCTCCAGATCCCATCGCTCCCCGAGAAGCTGTCCCAGGCCGGAATCAGCTGGCGCTTCTACAACTCGCCGCAGTTCCCGATCGGCAACGTGCTCCTCGCGTTCCGGCGGATCCGGTTCACCAGCCTGTGGAACAACGTGGTCGAGAGCGATACGTTCCTCAACGACATCCGCGACGGGAACCTCGCCCAGGTTTCGTGGGTCAATCCGCCGGCGCCGTACAACGAGCATCCGATGCTCCCCCACCGTGACCAGAGCGTGTGCGCTGGGGAGAACTGGTCGGTCGCGGTGATGAACGCTCTCCAGGAGAG
>VAYF01000334.1 GCA_005883885.1 Actinomycetota bacterium
TCGTGGTCGCGTTCCTCATCGCGAACCGCTCGGCGATCCACAGCTACGCCGACGCCGACCTGATCGACGTCGTTCTTCCGGTCGGGTTCGCCGTGATCGGGACGCTCGTCGCGTCTCGTCAGCCACGCAATCCGATCGGCTGGATCCTGCTCACGTTGGGGCTTCTCGGCGTAGTCAGTGGGATGATCACGCAGTACGTCTACCGCAGCACGCACTTCACGACGCTCCCGCTCGCCGCATGGGTGGCGTGGCTCCACGACCCGCTCAACTGGGTGGTGTTCCCGGCCGGGCTAGCGACCTTCTTCTTCCTGCTGTTCCCCGACGGGCACCTGCCCTCGAGGCGGTGGCGATGGCTCGCCCGGTTCGCCGTGCTCGTCGTCGCCGTGGGCTTCGTCCTCCTGCTCTTGCAACGCACGATGACGATCGGAGTGGGGACTCCGACGATCCCGAACCCACTCGGCCACGTCGCGGCCGTCGACATGGAGAACGGCGCGCCAGGGTTGATCTGGCTGGTGGCGCTCGCCGTCCTGCTTTCGGCGATCGTTGGTGTGGTCGTGCGAACACGCCGGTCGACGGGCGAGCTTCGGCAACAGTTGCGCTGGCTTGCCTTCGCCGCCGCCGTCACCGGCGTCGCGATGCTGGTGCTCATCGTCGGCTACGCGGTGGGTCTCGCGATTCCCGACCCCGCCTTCGATCTGGTGATCCTGTTCGGGTTCGGGGTCGCGGTACCAGTGGCCTGTGGGGTCGCCGTCCTCAAGCACGGGCTCTACGACCTGGACGTCGTGATCAGCAAGACGGTCGTGTACGCGGTGCTCGCGGCCTTCTTCACGATCGCCTACCTCGCCATCGTCGTCGGCATCGGCACGGCGATCGGCTCCTCGAACAACTCGTTCCTCACGGTCCTCGCCGCCGCGACGATCGCCGTCGCGTTCAACCCGGTGCGCGATCGCGCGAAACGGTTCGCGAACCGCCTCGTCTACGGCAAACGAGCCTCTCCGTACGAGGTCCTGTCGGAGTTCTCCGAGCGAGTGGCGGAGACCTATTCCGTGGAGGACGTGCTACCGAGGATGGCCACCGCGCTCGGAGAGGGGACCGGTGCGCGCGAGGCCACGGTGTGGCTCCGCGTCGGCGCCGAGCTGCGGCCGTCCGCGACGTGGGGCAGTGACGGCCCGCCTATGGAGCCGATCCCGATCGCCAACGGCGAGGTGCCCGCCTTCGGAGATGTGTCGAAGGTGTCGCCGGTGCGCCATCGCGACGAGCTGCTCGGTGCTCTCACGGTGACCAAACCGCCGAACGATCCGCTCTCGGTGCCCGAAGCCAAGCTCGTCGACGATCTCGCGGCTCAGGCGGGGCTGGTGCTGCGCAACGTACGTCTCACCGAGGAGCTCCGCGCGAACCTCGAGGAGCTGCGGGCCTCACGGCAACGCCTCGTCACCGCCCAGGACGGCGAGCGCCGCCGCATCGAGCGCAACATCCACGACGGGGCGCAGCAGCAGCTCGTCGCGTTAGCCGTCCAGGCGCGGATCGCCGAAGGCGTGGCCGGAACCGACCCGGACAAGGCGCGCGATCTGCTCCAGCATCTCCAGGATGGTTTGCAGCAAGCGCTCGACGATCTCCGGGACCTGGCGCGAGGGATCTATCCGCCGCTGCTCGCCGACCAGGGGCTCGGC
>VAYF01000156.1 GCA_005883885.1 Actinomycetota bacterium
CTCGCCGGTCCGCTCACGGTGGCGGAGAGCTGCCACGATCCCGATCGTCGCGTGCAGACCGGCCATCACATCCACGAGCGCCACGCCGACCTTGCGGGGCTCGCCCTCGGGATCGCCCGTGACGCTCATCAGGCCTCCGACCGCCTGCGCGAGGAAGTCGTAGCCGGGGACCTCGCCGCGGCCGATCCCCAGGATGCTGCAGTACACGACGGCGGCGTTCGTCGCCCGGACCGCCGGCTCGTCCAGGCCGTAGCGCCTCATCACGCCGGGCCGGAAGTTCTCGATCACGACGTCGGCACGCCGAGCGAGCTCCTTCGCGGCGTCCAGGTCCGTCGGATCCTTGAGGTCGAGGGTCACGCTCCGCTTGTTCCGGTTCAGCCCCAGGTAGTAGCTGGACCCACCGTCCGGTGACCAGGGCGGGCCCCACGCGCGCGTGTCGTCGCCGCCGTCCGGGTGCTCCACCTTGACGACCTCGGCGCCCAGGTCGCCCAGGATCATCGTCGCGAGCGGGCCGGCAAGGACGCGCGAGAAGTCGGCGACGAGGACGCCGTCGAGCGAGCCCGGTGGCCGCACGTCGTCAGGCACGACCCAGACTGTATCCGCGCGCTCGTCCACGGAGCCTGCCCGGTAGGCTGCCCACGATGAACGTCGTCGTGTGCGCGAAGCTCGTGCCCACCGGGACGCCGACCCTGGGTCCGGACCACCTCGTGGTCCGGAGCGGCGTCGACGGGACGCTCGACCCGGGCGACGAGTACGGCCTGGAGCTCGCTTTGCAGCTCACGGAACAGCACGGCGGGGACGTGACGGTCGTGTCGATGGGACCCGACGAGGCCGGGCAGGCCCTCCAGCGCGCGCTGGCGATGGGCGCGAGCCGTGGCGTGCTCGTGAGCGATCCATCGCTCCGCGGCGCCGATGCGCTGGTCACCGCACGCGTCCTCGCCGCCGCGATCGCGACCACCGCGTTCGACCTCGTCGTCGCCGGCGTCGAGTCGACCGATGGGTACACCGGCACGGTGCCGGTGACCGTCGCCGAGTTGCTCGGGATCGCGAGCGTCACCGCCGTCCGGCGACTCGAGCCTTCGGATACCGGCGCCCGCATCGAGCGGATGACCGAGCGGGGCTACGACGTCTACGAATGCCCGCTGCCGGCCGTCGTGACCGTTACCGCCGGCGCCGTGGAGCCGCGCTACCCGAGCCTGAAAGGCATCATGCAGGCGAAACAGAAGCCGGTCGACCGGCCCAGCCTCCAGGACCTCGGGGTGTCGGACACGACGGTTACCCAGATCGTCACCGCGGTGACGGACACGCCGACCAAGGCCGGCGGCGAGATCGTGCAAGGTGACGAGGCCGTCGGCCGCATCGCCGATCTCCTCGCCGAGGCGAAGGCGATCTGAACCGTGGCCCGGGCATGGGTGTACGCGGAGGTCACGCCGGATGGCCCCCACCCGGCCGCGCTCGAGCTGCTGACCCATGCCCGCTCGTTCGACGAAGCACCGGCGGCGATCGCGCTGGGTCCCGGCGCGACGGCGGCGGCGACCGAGCTCGGAGCGTACGGCGCCGCCTCCGTGTACGCCTCCGACGATCCCGTCTTCGCGGAGCATCCGGGACGGCCGGCCGCCCACGTGTTGGCGGGTCTGATCGAAGACGAGCCGACCGAGGTCGTGCTGTTCGCGCAGACCTACGACTCACGTGACGTCGCCGGGCGGCTCCAGGGCTGCACCGGGTCGGCCCTCATGGGCAACGCTACGAGCATCACGGATCCGCGCCACGCGCGCGCGGAGATCTTCGGCGGCACGAAGATCGTCGACGTCGAGCTCGCGGGACCGGCCCCGACGCTGATCCTGCTGCGGCCGAAGAGCATCGTCGCCGAACCGACCGGGGGGATCGCACGGGTCGTGCCACTGGAAGCCGATGTGCTGGAGGAGGTCCGAGGGGCTCGGATCGTCGAGCGCCACGAAGAGGCGACGAGCGGGCCCCGGCTCGAAGACGCGAAGGTCGTGCTGGCCGGAGGGCGAGGGCTGGGTGGGCCGGACGCGTTCGCGATCCTCGACGAGCTGGCGAACGAGATCGGCGGCGCGGCCGTCGGCGCCTCCCGCGCGGCCGTCGATGCCGGGTGGGTCCCGTACAGCTACCAGATCGGACAGACGGGCAAGACGGTCAAGCCCGAGGTCTACCTCGCCGCCGGGATCAGCGGCGCGCTGCAGCACATCGTGGGGATGAAGGGCGCGAAGCGGATCGTCGCGATCAACAAGGACGCGGACGCTCCGCTCCTCGCCATGGCCGACCTGGGCGTGGTGGGCGATCTGTTCCAGGTGCTCCCCGCCCTCATGGAGGAGATCCGCCGACGCAAAGGCTCCTGAGCGCCCTCGCCCTCGCGGTCGTCCTGACCGTGGCGGTCACCCTGTTCTGGAGGCATGCCCGCGCGCGGCTCGAGGTCCTGCGCGCGGCGCGGCCTTCCTCGCGTTCGGATCGACCGGGGGCGCGGGCACGCCGCGAGCTCTCCCACGTGCTGGGGCAGCGCAAGCTCTTCCAGAAGGCCGCCCCGGGCGTGATGCACGCGTTCATCTTCTGGGGATTCCTCGTCCTGTTGCCGACGATCGTCGAGGCGATGCTCGCGGCGATCGACCGCCGTTGGACGCTCCCCTACCTCGGGCACGTGGCCTGGTTCGCGTTCCTCCAGGATCTCTTCGCGACCCTCGTTGTCGTCGGGGTCGCGATCGGGTTCGCGATACGGAAGATCCAACGGCCGGACCGGTTCCGCGGCTCGCACATGGAGGAGGCGGACCGGATCCTCCTCACGATCCTCGGGATCGTCACGACGTTGTTGCTGTGGAACGCGAGCCGGATCGCGCTGGGGATCGCGGGGCATCCCGCCGGGGCACCGATCGCCGATGCGCTCTCCGCGCTGTTCGGGGGCGGCCGAGGGACACAGGTCGCCGAGCGCGTGCTGGTGTGGTCGCACCTGCTCCTCGTCCTGGGGTTCCTCACCTACCTGCCGCGGTCGAAGCATCTGCACATCATCACGGCGGCTCCCAATGTCTACCTGGCGACGAACCACCCCCGCGGCTACCTCGAGCCGCTCCGGATCGACCTGGAGACGACGGACGCAGACGTGCGGCTCGGCGCGTCGGTCGCGACCGACCTCTCGCGCAAACAGGTGCTGGATCTGTTCTCGTGCACGGAATGTGGCCGCTGCCAGGAGGTCTGCCCGGCGTGGAACACGGGCAAGGCGCTGTCGCCGAAGCTGCTGATCATGGATCTCCGCGACCAGGTGGCGAAGGAGGCCCCGCTCATCACCGCGGGCGCCGCGGGCATCGTCGAGCTGCAGCCGCTCGTCCCGAACGCGGTCGCCGACCAGGTGGTCTGGGACTGCGTGACCTGCGGCGCCTGCGTTCGCGAATGTCCGGTCGACATCGAGCACATCGACACGATCATCGATCTCCGTCGGAACCTCGTGATGGCGGAGTCGCGCTTCCCGCGCGAGGCCGAGGCGAGGCTTCGAGGGGTCGAGACGTACGAGAACCCGTGGGGGCAGCCGGCGAGCGCTCGCACGGACTGGACCGCCTCCGTCGAGGACATCCGCGTCCTGCAACCCGGCGATCCGCCGCCCGAGGTCCTGTTCTGGGTGGGGTGCGCGGGTGCCTTCGACGAGCGGGCTCAGAAGACCACCAGGAGCATCGCCCGGCTCCTCGCCGCCGCCGGCATCGACTTCGCGATCCTCGGACCCCGTGAGCGATGCACGGGCGATCCGGCACGCCGGATGGGCCACGAGTACCTCTTCCAGATGTTGGCCGAGGCGAACGTCGAGACCCTGAACGGCGCGGGGGTGACCAAGGTCGTCGCGAGCTGCGCGCATTGCTTCAACACGCTCGCGAACGAGTACCCCGACTACGGCGGAACGTACGAGGTCGTGCATCACACCGAGCTGCTGTCGGCGCTGGTCGCCGAAGGCCGGCTCCGCCCGGACCCGGCCGGCGGACGAGGATCCGTCACGTACCACGACGCGTGCTACCTGGGCCGGCACAACGGGCGCTACGACGCCCCCCGTGACGTGCTCCGGGCCGCCGGCGCCGCAGCGGTCGAGATGCCCCGGCGCCGTGAGCGGTCGTTCTGCTGCGGCGCCGGCGGCGCCCGCATGTGGATGGAGGAGACGGAGGGCACGCGCATCAACGACACACGCTTCGCCGAGGCCGAGGCGACCGGTGCGGAGACGGTCGCGACCGCGTGTCCGTACTGCTTCGTCATGCTGGACGACGCCGCCAAGGCGAAGGGATCCGCGGTCCGGGTGGCGGACGTCGCGACCCTGCTCGCCGAGTCCACGCTCGCCGAGCCGGACGGCTGACCCGCACTACACTCGCCCGGATGGAACCGATCCTCCTCGTCCGTTGCGACGCGTTCGAAACCTACGGCGTTGCCCCATCCGCCCTCGCGGCGGCCGGCGCGACGACCCGGATCTGGGACGCGGTGGACCCTGCCGCGGAACGACCCGACCTCGCCGATGCATCGGGCGTCGTCCTCTTCGGAAGCACCTCTAACGTGGAGCACGCCGATGAACGACCGTTCATCAAGGAGGTCGCGGACCTCACGCACGAGGCGGTCGAACGCGGCGTGCCGTTCCTCGGTCTGTGCTTCGGCGCACAGATCCTCGCGTGGGCGCTCGGCGCGGACGTGATCAAGGCTCGGGTCCGCGAGCTCGGCTTCGAACCGATCCGCGCGCTCCCGGCGGCGGCCGACGACCCCGTGCTCAGCCACTACGGCGACGGCGACCCGGTGTTCCACTGGCACGAAGACACGTTCGAGCTCCCCGAGGGCGCGACCCTCCTGGCCACGAGCGACGGGGTGCCGAACCAGGCCTACCGGGTCGGCGAGACGGCGTGGGCGACCCAGTTCCACGCGGAGGTCGACGCCGCCGAAGCCGAGATGTGGGTCACGGAAGCGAGCGCCGAACAGGACCTGGAACAGACGTGGGGTAAGTCTCCGGCGCGGGTGCGTGAGGAGATCGGGCTCCACATGGCCGGGCACGAGCGCCGCGGTCGCGAGACGTTCCGCCGGTTCGTCGAGGTCGCGCGGCAACGGTCATGAGCTACCGCCCGCTCGTCGCGGTCGTCGCCTACCACCTGGGGGACGATCGGGTCGCCCGCTGGCCCCACGGCGGGTACGGCGTCCCCGGTCCCTACCTCGAGTGCCTGCGCCGCGCCGGAGCCAGGACGGCGATCGTGTCCCCGGGCGAGGACGGCCCCCCCGAGGAGCTCCTCGAACCCTTCGATGGGCTCCTCCTCGTGGGCGGCGGCGACATCGATCCGGCCCGATACGGCGGCGATGCCCGCGACGGCCATCTCTACGGGGTCGAGCCCGATCGCGACGAGCTGGAGATCCAGCTGCTCCTGGAGGCCGACCGGATACGCCTGCCCGCCCTCTGCATCTGTCGCGGGATGCAGGTCATGAACGTCGCGTTCGGCGGCACGCTCTACCCCAACCTGCCGGACGTGCCGGGGATGATCGAGCACGGCGTTCCCGTCCTCGACACGCAGTCGCTGCACGACGTGGAGGTCGAGCACGCGAGCCGCCTGTTCGCGACGACCAAGGTCTCGACGCTCGCGGCGACCTCGCACCATCATCAGGGGGTGCACCGCGTCGGGGACGGATTGCTCGCATCCGGCCGGACCTCTGACGGACTCGTGGAAGCGATCGAACGCGACCACGATCTGGACGTCGACTTCGATCGGTGGATGGTCGGCGTGCAGTGGCACCCGGAGGACACGGCGAGCGACGACCCCGCCCAGCAGGCTCTCTTCGACGGGCTCGCCCTCCTGGCGAGGGTCCGAGGCTCGAAGGCCGAGCATCACGGCATCGGCCGAACGCGCGCGTACGCGATCGCGGAACCGGACCCGGCGTGGCCCGGGCGGTTCGAGGAAGAGGCCGCGCGACTCCAGGTTGCTCTGGGAGCTCAGGTCGTGCGGATCGAACACATCGGCTCGACCTCGGTCCCCGGGCTCGCGGCCAAGCCCATCGTCGACATCTCCGTCGGGCTCGTCTCGATGGAGCCGCGAGGTGGGTACGTCCCCGCGTTGGTCGATCTGGGGTATCGAACGGTGCTGGATCCCACCGACCCCGACCACGAGTTCGCCAGTCGCGACCTGGCCGGCGAGCGGCGCTTCAACGTGCATCTCTGCCTGGCAGGGAGCCGGTTCGAACGCAGGCACCTCGCCTTCAGGGACTGGCTCCGAACGCATCCCGGGGACGCCGCCGCCTACGGGAAGCTCAAGCGCGAGCTCGCGGCAACGCATCCGAACGATGTCCATACCTACACCGACGGGAAGACCGGGTTCATCCGCGCGATCGAAGCCCAGGCGCTCGCCGCGGCGTCGAGGGCGGTCTGAAGGGTCGAGGGGAGGACTAGTCAGTTCGGCCCGATACCTGGATAATCCCGCCATCGCAGGGGGCGGCGGTCCGGACGGATCACGGCTCCGCGGCATGGGAGGGCAGGGATCTACGGTCGAGCGCGCTCACTGGCGGATGATCTCCGGTGGCTGCCGGATCACTCCCGGCAGCACCCGGCCGCGACGATCGAGCCTATGACCCGACCGAGGGGTACGCTCGCCCGCAGCGTGCGCGACGGGGCTGCCGGGCGGTGAGCGAGATCAGGGTCGTCCACGCTCGCGGCGACGGGTTCTCGCGCGGGATGCAGGTCGGGGCGGAGCTCCAGGACCTGATCCAGAGCTCGATCGCCTTCTACCACCGGTACCTCGACCGGCGTGGCGTGTCGTCCGAGCAGCTCCAGGATCTCCTCACGCCCTACCTGGTGGCGGCGGAAACCGCCTACCCGGACATGATGAACGTCCTCAAGGGCATGTCCGTCGCGGCGCTCGTTCCGATCCTCGAGCTCTTCGCGATCAACGCTTTCGAGGAGCTCGAGCCCCTCCTGGAGTCTCCCGAGGGCGAGCTCCTGTTCCTCCAGAAGAAGGAGGGGTATACACAGCGACCCGC
>VAYF01000342.1 GCA_005883885.1 Actinomycetota bacterium
CGCGGCGTGCGGGCTCGCCTCGTTCTTGTTGGTTCGGGCCGAAGCATCGCGGGTCTCCGACCAGCGAGCGCTCGCCGGGCCAGGGGTCGGGGTGACCGTCGCCACTCACGACATCGAGGCAGGCGCCACGCTCACGGACGCCGACCTGAGGCTCACCCAGATGCCCGCGGCGTTCGCCCCGCCGGGGTCGCTCCTTTCCCCGGATGCAGCCGTCGGGCTCGTCGCTCAGACGTTCATCGCGGAAGGTGAGGCCCTCTCCCTCGCCAGGCTCGGCCGGAGCGTGCTCGCCGGGAGCGTGGGACCCGGGCGACTCGTGGTGACCGCCGGGTTCGCCTCGGTGCCCCAGGGCCTCACCACCGCGGACCGGGTCGACGTGTTCGCCACCTTCGGCGGCGCTCGACCGTTCACCGAGCTCGTGGGCGAGGACCTCCGCGTGTTACGCATCGACGCCACGACGAGCGCTTTGGGCGACGCCGCGTCATCCGGAACCGGTTCGGCCGCCGGATAGACTCGGCGCGCCTCCCCTCGGGAGGACGCGATCCGCCCACAGGCAACCGCGCCGGTGTCCCGAACGGAGGCTGCAGGTGATCACGTATCTCCAGGCGATCGTGCTGGGCCTCGTCCAGGGCGTGACCGAGCTGTTCCCGATCTCGAGCCTGGGCCAAGCGGTCATCCTGCCGACCGTCTTCGGCTGGGACACGCTGGCGCAAGCTCAATCACAGCCGGAGTCGTTCTACCTCGCGTTCATCGTCGGCATGCACGTGGCGACGGCGACCGCCCTGCTGATCTACTTCTGGAGCGACTGGCGCGGCATCATCGCCGGCTTCTTCCGAACGATCGGTCATGGCGCGCAGGAGCGGAAGATGCCATGGTCCGTGATCCGCAACGTCGACGAGAGGATGGCGTGGTTGCTCGTCGTCGCGACGATCCCTGCCGGGCTCATGGGGGTCGCCTTCGAGCACGTGTTCCGCGTGACGTTCGCGAAGCCGTTGTACGCCGCCGTCTTCCTGATGGTGAACGGGATGATCCTCTTGGTCGGCGAGCGGTTCCGTCGCCGATCGGAGGTCAAGGCGGTCGCAGCCGGCCATGGCACGTACGCCGGGACCGACAACCGACGCCTCGAGACCCTCGAGTTCAGCGAAGCGGTCATCGTCGGGGTGGCCCAGGTGTTCGCGCTGATAGCGGGTATCAGTCGCTCGGGGATCACTATGGTCGTCGGTCTGGTGCGCGGGCTTTCGCACGAAGACGCCGCACGCTTCTCGTTCCTGCTGGCCACGCCCATCATCCTCGCGGCCGGCATCTACAAGCTTCCCGACCTGTTCGGTCCGCTCGGCAACGGGATCCGGATGCAGGTTCTGGTTGGAAGCGTGGCGGCGGGCATCGCTGCGTACGTCGCCGTCCGCTTCCTCATGAAATACTTCGAGACGCGGACGCTCACACCCTTCGCCATCTTCTGCCTGGTGGAGGGCGCGGTCTGCACGGTGGGGTTCGCGCTGACCGGTCACACGTTCTGACCGTCAGACGCCGGCGAGCGTCATCTCACCGATCAGGATCGACGGTGTCCCGACGCTCGAGAAGAAGCGGAGGTCGCTGCCCACCCCGGCGACCCCCGCGAGCATCTCCGGCAGGGTCGAGGCGATCGTCATCTCACGGAGCGGCTCGCCGGTCGCGCCGCCCTGGACCCGCAGGCCGGTGGCGCCGACGCTGAACTCGCCGCTGATCGGGTTGGCTCCGGAATGCAC
>VAYF01000157.1 GCA_005883885.1 Actinomycetota bacterium
TCGAGGTACGCGCCCTTGACGAGGCGGACGCGGCAGCCCTCCGGCAACGCGAACACGTCCTCCTCGCTGCGCCGCAGGTACGATTGGATCGCGATCCCCACGTGCTGCGACCGCGCGTACGCACGTGCGAAGACCTCGAGCGTCCGATCGACGTATCCATGACTCTCCATGTCGATCATGACGAGGCGGTCCTTCTCGCCCGCGCTCAGCACGATCGACTCGAAGTTCGCCCAGCAGGCGTCCACCGAGACGTCCAGGCCGAGCTGCGTCAGCTTCACGGAGATGGCGGCATCGACGTCTTCGGCATCCGCGCCCGCGGCGAGCGCCGACAGGTAGGCCTCCCTCGCCGCGAGCGCCTGCTGCGGCGTCTCGACGTGCTCCCCGAGGTGATCGAGCATCGTGCGGAGCCCGCGGGCATGGAGATCACGGGCCGTGGCCATCGCCTCCGCGAGCGTCTCGCCCGCCACGAACCGGAAGGCGACGCGTCGACCCGGCCGGGTGCCGGTCACGACCCGGCGAGCCAACGGATGGTTGGCGACCCGCAGGATCGTCGGCCGGAACACGCTGGTCGAGAGCCCCACGACGGCAGTCTATGCGCGAGTACCGAGCCGACGGCCGTCAGCTCGAGCGGGCGGTCGCCACCGCGTGGAAGACGTGCCAGTGCTTCGGGCCGTCGCAGGCGTCGCCGTCGTTCTCCTCTTCCTCGAACCGCTCGAGCGTCCATCCCTCGAAGAGGGCGCGCGCCCCGGCCTCCGAGAACGCGCTGATGTCCTCGTCCGGCGCCCATGTGTCGCGATCGCCCAGGAGCTGACCCGCGAACCGGCCGCCCGGCACCACCACGCGGCCGATCCTGGCCCACACGTCGGCGAACCTGGCCGGGTCGCAGAAGAACAGGCTGAAGCTCGCCCAGAGCAGGTCGACCGCCGGGAGCTCGACGTCTTCCATCGGCGTGACGCGCGTCTGGAGACGAGGCTGCAGCTCGGGCGGGACCCGGCCGCGCGTTCGCTGGATCGCTGCCTCTTCCGCGTCCGTCGCGAAGACCTGCCAGCCTCGCTCGAGCATCGCGAGCGTGTCGATGCCCGCCCCGCATCCCAGGTCGACCGCCTCGCCCGCGCGCTCGAAGGAACCGAGCACCTCCAGCAGGAGGGCCCGCGGCTCCCGGCCTTCGTTCTCTCGGTAGTAATCGGTCCAGGGGATCTCGTCCGTCATCCGGGTGCCTCGGTGGCCGCGATCCCTCCACGGAGGATCTCGACGAACTCCTTGATCCGCATGTTGCGGCGCTCGGGTCGACGATGGATCAGGCCGGGATCGAGGTCCTCCGAGACCAACGCGTCCTGGAACCGTTGCGCGGCCCAGTCCAGCATCGACGCGATCATCTCGGGATCCACGTCGCCGCGGATCTCGCCGCGCTCGACCCCGAACTCCACGAACTCGAGGGTGCCATAGGGATCCTCGCTCCGCATGAACCGGTCGATCGGGCCGCGGAGCCCGAGCTCCGTGTCGTAGCGACCGATCAACGCGAGCCGGTTCGGGACCGGATCGGAGTTGACGGACGCCTCCGTGCTCTGGAGCCACCAGTCCAACGTGTCCCAGAACCCGCGGTGGACGACCTCCTCGGGAGCATCGAGCCATGCGGGGAGCATCTGCACCGCGTGCTGGTAGGCCGCGAGGAACAAGGTCTCCTTGGAGCCGAAGTCGAGGAACACGGTCCCCTTCGCGACGCCGACCTCGCGCGCGATGTCCTCGACGTGCGTCGCCCGGTAACCGTGCTCGGAGAACCGGCCCATCGCGGCCTCGATGATGCGGCTCTTGCGTTCGTCCGCCTCCGCCGATCGCTTCAGCCGACCCTCGGTCATCGGAGTCAGACGGTAGCGCATGAGAAAGAGCCCGAGGGACCTTCGCTCGCCGCCCGCCGAAGCGTTCGGCTCCCGTCGGTTCCTCGGGCTCAGTTGCCCCGAGCTGCCTCTGCGCTCGGCCGAGAGTCCGGATCGCCGGCGGATGGTTCGCCTCGCGGCGCCCTTCCGCCTTCGCCGCCCCCGGATCCGCCGTTCGGCCTTGCGGCCGTCCCGCGGTCGCGGTGGACCTGCCTCAGACCTCGCGGTCCTCGACGGTCCCGGGCGACGGACCACCGCCGGTGCGTCTCGCGACGTCCCTGGCGGGCCGCTGGCTGAGCCTTGCGGCCTTCGCCAGCGTCAGGAACTCCCTCCCGGCTGAGTGACCTCGCGGCCTCTCCGCCCTTCAGGTGTTCCCGGTGCGCCTAGATCCTCCGGCGGACGTTTCCGCCCTCCGTCGGGGCCCCGGCGCTTCGTCCGGTCTCTCCTCCCGATCACTCGGACCGCTCGGAGCGAGGCGGAATGTATCGGCGGCCTCGACACGGGTCAAGCGGAGGTATCCGCAGGTCAGAGGTCATATCCGCAGGTCAGGGGCTCGCGATAAAGAGTGACAAAAGGACTGCGCCGGAGCGGTTGCGGGCGAGCGACAGATCACGCCGCGCGGACCACGTCCTCGTAGACGCGCAGCACCTCGTTCGCCGTGACGTCCCACGTGAACCGGAGCGCGCGCCGCGACGCCTCCGCTCCGATCGACGCTTGCAGGGCCGGGTCGCGGAGCACGCGGAGCATCCGGTCGGCGTGATCACTTGGGTCGTGGCCCTCGACGAGGAACCCCGTCCTGCCGTCTTCCACCACGTAGCGGAGACCACCGACGGACGCGGCGACCACCGGCGTCCCGCACGCCGCGGCCTCCAGCGCGACCAGACCGAACGATTCGGAGCGCGACGGAACGAGGACGACGTCCGCCGCCGCGTAGAAATCCGACAGCCTCCGCTGGGTCTGCGGAGGGAACAGGACGACGTGCTCGGCAACGCCGAGGACGTGGGCGAGCGCGAGAAGCCGGTCGGCCTCGCCGTCACCGCCGCTCGGACCGCCGACGATCCCGAGCACGAGGTCGCGCGTGGTCTCGGGATCGCGCGCGACCGCCTCGGCCACGGTGCGGATCGCAACGTCGGGGCCTTTGTGCGCCTGCAGCCGCCCCACGTACAGCACGAAGCGCAGATGTGTCAGGTGCAGGCGCTCCCGCGCGGCCATCCGGTCGCGTGGCGAGAACAGGACGTGATCGACGCCGGGCGGAACCAGACGGACGTGCTCGGGGTCGGCTCGGTACAGACCGACGAGCTGGCCGGCCTCCAGCGGCGTCGCGGCCAAGATCCGGTCCGCCGCGCCGATCACGCGCTCCTCGCCCTCCAGCCTCACGGCCGACTCGGGCCGCTCATCCCGCGCGAGCGAGTAGTTCTTGACCTTGCCGAGCGTGTGGAACGAGGCGACGAGCGGCGCGCCCCAGACCTGCTTGGCCGCCCGGCCCACCCAGCCCGAGAGCCAGTAGTGGCTGTGGACGACGTCGTACGGGATCCCGTGGAAGCGCGCATCGTGAAGGACCCCGCCGAGGAACTCGGGCAAGTACCGGGGCAAGTCCGACTTCGGCACCGGTGAGCACGGCCCCGCCTTGATCGGGATGACGCGTGCTCCGTTCGCGAGCTCCTTCACCTCGTGGTCGGTCCCACCACGGCATCGCGCGAAGACGTCCACGTGCACGCCCTGCGCGGCGAGCCGGCCCGCCACCTCGAGGATGTAGACGTTCATGCCACCGGAATCCCCGATCCCCGGCTGATCGACGGGCGAGGTATGCACCGACAGCACCGCGATCCTTGGCGCGTCGTTCATCGACCGGAACCGTTCCCCATCCGTTCACCCCTCGGGGGCGGATCGCCCCTCCACCTCGATGCTACGAGCCTGCTTGCGAAAGGGAGGGAGGCGCTGTGCCCTAGCGGGGAACACGGAGCCGCAGGATCGGCTCCAGCCGGCCCACCGGGCGCCCGCCGCCGAGCACCGGCGGGCTGGCGCGCTTGGCGAGGCGGCGGCGGGCGCCCGCAGCGAGGAGACCGAGCTGTTCCAGGACCGCGATGAGCGCCGGCCCCGCAGCCCGGTAGCCACCGTCCGCGACCTTGACCGCGACCCCCAGCCCGTCACCCAACGCCACTGCGCAGTTCAGAGCCTCCGCCCCCTCCTTCGCGAGGATGTCGGGAACGGCTCGCATTACCTCGGTGTCGATCCTGTTCCGTCCGCCCACCAGGTACGGCTCGGCGCGCATCGCCGTCACGACCCGCTCCACGGCCGACGCCAGCCGGCCCTGCCGATCGGGCTCGGAGAGCCGGGCGTACATCGTCGCCACCGCGCGCAGCCCCATCCCATGGACGGGGACACCGCAGCCGTCGATCCCGACCGCCACGTCGTCGGCGCCGCTCAGCCGTTCGACGGCTCCGAGGATCCGGCGCTGGAGCGGATGCGAGCGGCGGCGGTAGGTGGCGGTCGGCCATCCCGTCCGCGTCGACGCGAGCAGCATGCCGGCGTGCTTGCCCGAACAGTTGTGATACACGGGCAGGGGCTCGCGAACCCGCCGTGCGCTGGCCCCGTCGAGCGGCCGGTCTGGTGGTGTCTGCAGATCCGCCTCGGTCAGATCGCCGCGACGGAGCACGTCGCGCACGGCGCGGAGATGCACCGGCTCCCCGTTGTGCGAGGCGGCCATGATCGCGACCAGACGGTCGGTGAGCTCGAGCCCGATCGCATCCACGGCGACCGCGGCCTGGACCGGCTTCGTGCACGACCGAACGAAGACGAGACGGTCCGGGTCCCCGGCGGAGGCGAGCAGACGGCCGGCTGCGTCGCAGACCGCGACGTCGCCCAGATGGACCGACTCTTCGAGACCCGACCGGACCACTCGCACGAGCGGCGCGGACCGGGCAACCATCGCCTCGGGTCAGTGCAGCGCGAGGCTGGGGTCGTCCTTGTAGCGGCGCTTGAGCTCGTCCTGCACCGTGTCGAGGATCGTGATCACGGCGCGCCTCGCTTCGGAGACGTTGTGTTCCTCGACCGCGAGCGCGTGGATCGCGTCGGCGAGCGCTCCGTCGTCGAGCGTGGTGGGGTCCGAGATCCCGGAATCCGTCGCGAGCCGCTCCACGCGGCGGCGAGCCAGCAGCATCTCTTCCTCGGGCACCCCGATCCGGACGGCCTCGCCGCGAGAGGTCATGATGTGGTCGTCGCCGCTCAAGATGGTCGTGAGTCGTTCGACGAGGGCCGTCCGATCGCCGCCCTCGCCGCGCCCTTCGAGCTCCGCCTGGAGGATCTCGGCACGACCCTGCAGCAACCGGCGGAGCAGCGAGAGGTACTCGCGTTCTGCCATGCACTCGTCGCGACGTTCGCGCAGGTCATCGAGCGAAAGATCTCGGAGCCCCTCGACGAAGGCCGGATCACGGATCCGATCGATGCGCCGGTGTACGGGGTGGTCCTCCACGAGCGGGATGCTACACCTCGGCCTGATCGCGCATCGCCGCGATGAGGATGTCCGCCACCTCGGGTCGTGAGAACTCGACCGGGGGTCGCTCACCCGTGCGGAGCATCTCGCGCACCTTCGTTCCCGACAGGATCACGCGATCGTCGTCCTCGTGCGGGCAGGTCTTGGGCGAGCCCATCCCCTCACACCGCACGCAGAAGAACGAGTGCTCGAACATCAACGGGGTGATGCCGAGCTCGCCCGGCTCGAACTCCTCGAAGATCTTCTGGGCGTCGTACGTGCCGTAGTAGCTGCCGACCCCGGCATGGTCGCGACCGACGATGAAATGCGTGCAGCCGTAGTTCTTGCGGGCGATCGCGTGCCAGATCGCCTCGCGCGGGCCGGCGTAGCGCATCGCGGCCGGGAAGATGCTGATCATCGCCCGGTCGTGCGGGTAGTAGCCTCCGAACAACGCCTCGTAGCAGCGCATCCGAACGTCCGGCGGCACGTCGTCGGACTTCGTGGCGCCCATCAACGGATGGACCAGCAGACCGTCCACGATCTCGAGGGCGCACTTCTGGATGTACTCGTGCGCCCGGTGGATCGGGTTGCGCGTCTGGAAGCCGACGACGGTGCTCCACCCACGCTGGCGGAAGGCCTCGCGGGTCTCGGAGGGCGTGAGGCGGTAGTTCGTGAAGTCGGCGTGGTGCGGGAGCGAGAGCACTTCGAGCGAACCCGCGACGCACGTGTCTCCCGCTTCGAACAGGGCCTTCACCCCCGGATGCTCGAGGTCATCCGTCCGGTAGACCGCGAGAGCCTCCTTGGGCTTGTCCCGCTTGAAGCTCTCCGTGACGCGGAGCACCGCGACGGGCGGTGCGTCGGGGTCCGAGGTGAGCGCGATCGAGGAGGCACCGCCGATCCGGTGGGCGTCGGCGTCCGACACGCCCAGGACGACGGGGATCGCCCAGGCCAGCCCGTTCGACAGATGCATCGTCTCGAGCACCGCGTGATAGTCGGCTTCGGTCTGGAACCCCGTGAGCGGGCTGAGGGCGCCGGTGGCGAGCATCTCCAGGTCGGAGAGCTCCCGTTCGCCGATCGCGACACGCGGGATGTTGATGGCCTCGGCCGAGAGCGCGTCGGCTCCCGGACCCGTGACCCGTAGATCCACCAACGTGCCACCGTGCGGCGCGATGGTGCCGACGTCGTCCGACATGGATCCCCTCTTCCGAAGTTGTTCGAGCGCGGACCGTGCCCGTGCAGGATACGGAACGCGACCGTCCGCCGACCGAGCTACGCCACGACCCAGAGGGCTTCGCGGGCCATGTCGATCTGCAGCCGTCGGTGATCGCCCAGCGGGTCCCCGTCCACCTGGACCGGGAACGGATCGGATGAGGTCACCACGACCTGTGATGCATCGTGCGTGTAGTCGATGTCCCTGCCGTGCACGTGACGCGCCGAGCCGAAGACCTGCCAGGCGATCCGGGGGATGTTGCGGCGGCTCAGCTTGCGCACCGACAGCACGTCGAGCCCGGAGTCGAGGGACGCGTCCGGGGTCATCCGAAGACCGTGCTCCTTGTAGAACGTGTACGGGTCGGTCCGGCCCACCATCACCGACAGGGACGGGAACGGCGTCCCGCCGTCGATCGTCACCTCCAGGTCCGGTTTCTTCCCCGCGTAGCCGACCATCAGCTCCCATGCGACCGCGCGGAACGCGACCCGGTCGTACTTCGCCTTCGTCGAGGGGAACTTCTTCTCCAGCCGTCGCATCGCGGAGGCGTCGATCCCGGCACCGCAATTCACCGCGAAGTAGCGTCCGTCGGCCCGTCCGAGGTGCAGCTTCGTCGACACCTCGTCGAGCGCCCTCGCGATCAGGATGCCTGTGGACTCGACCGGGTCGGTGGGCAGTCCGAGCGCGCGGACCAGGACGTTGGTTGCGCCGCCCGGCAGGACGCCGAGCGCGACCTCCGTGCCGGCGAGCGCGTTCACGGCCTCGTTGATCGTCCCGTCGCCGCTGAACACCACGACGAGGTCGATCCCGTCCGCGACGGCCTGCCCGGCGAGCTCGCTCGCGTGACCCTTGCCCTTCGTCTCCGCGACCTCCAGGAGGAAGTCCGCGGACAACGCCTTCTCGATGACTGCCAGCGTGGGCTTGGACACCGTCCGTGCGACCGGGTTCACGACGAGGAGGAGCCGGTGGAATCGCATGGACCCCGGGAGTATCGCAGGCACCGAGAGAAGAC
>VAYF01000158.1 GCA_005883885.1 Actinomycetota bacterium
CGTTCACGTACGTCGGGGTGGCGCGCGAGTTCCCGACAGCGCCACACGACTCGTTCCTGGTGGCGAACCGGGACTACGTGGCGCATGCGACGGGGTCACCCGCCTCCCAGGTCCTGCTGATCCGCACGAACGGGTCGCCGCCGACGGTCACCACCGAGGTCCAGCAGCTCCTCGGGCCGGCATCGGGGGCGACGGTCAAAGACATCGTCACCGAGCAGCGGATCACGCTCTCGGGACTCACGGCGATCGACCTCGCTGGACTCACGAAGCTGGAGCTGGCGTTCGCGCTGCTACTCGCCGCGGGAGCCTCGGGCCTCGTCCTGGCGGTCGGAGTGGGCGAACGGCGTCGAACGTTCGCGATCGCCTCCGCGATCGGAGCGAAGCGTCGGCAGCTGGGCGGCTTCATATGGAGCGAGGCCGCGTTCGTCACGATCGGGGGGCTTGCCCTCGGCGCGCTCAGCGGCTGGTGGATCGCGCAGGTGATCGTGAAGATCCTCACCGGCGTGTTCGACCCGCCGCCCGAGCACCTGTCGGTGCCGTGGGGATACCTGGCTGGGTTGCTGCTGGCCGTCGGGGTCGCGGTCGCCATCGCCGGCTCGACGATGCTGCGCGCGATCCGGCGCCCGGCGATGGCGGTCCTCCGCGACCTGTAGGGACGGCGCGGCTAGGCTGTACTTATGTCGGACGAACCGATGACCACCGACGAGGAGCGCCGACGTCTGGCCGAGCGCCCCGAGCCCGTCCCCGAGGCGGACGCGCTCGAGCAGACGGAGGAGATCGAGCCGGACGACGACGACGAAGCGCCCGCGATCCCCCCGGACGTCCCGGAGGCCGACGCCCTCGACCAGGCTCGCAGGGCGCCGCGAGACGACGACGAACCTCGCTGAGATCTTCGTTCCGCGTGGTTGTCGGTGAGCGGACGCGCAGATCTCGCTCACGCCGAAGACTGGATCCGCGCGCATGTCGAGCCGATGGGCCCGATCGAGACGGCGCACGATCGCCCCTGGGCGACGGTGCTGCGCGTGCCGGTCGCCGACGGCATCGCGTGGTTCAAGGCGTGCGCGCCGGTGCAGGCGTTCGAGCCGAGGCTCACTGCCGAGCTCTCCGCGCGCTATCCCGACCGCGTCGCCGAGGTCCTCGGCTACGACGAGGAGCGCGCGTGGCTCCTCCTCGGAGACGCCGGCACGCCGATCGGCGCCTTCGGCAACCCACCGGGGACATGGCTCATGGTGTTGCCGCTCTACGCCGAGATGCAGCGCGGCGAGGCCGCGCACACCCAGGACCATCTCGCGCACGGCGTCCCGGACCTGCGCGTCGCGACGCTGCCGGCCCGCTACGACGACCTCCTCGGGCGCGAGCTGCCGCTCGAGCGCGAGGAGATCGATCGGCTACGCGCCTTCGCGCCTCGCTTCGCGGAGCTATCCGACGAACTCGTCGCACGTGACGTATCAGAAACGGTTCAGCACGACGACCTCCACATGTCGAACGTCTACGCGCAGGGCGAGCATCTACGCGTGCTCGACTGGGGCGACTCGTCGATCTCGCATCCCTTCGTGTCGCTCGTCGTCACGTTCCGGTTCCTCGAGGAGGTCACCAAGCTTCCGCTGGGAGACCCGTGGTTCGCGCGGCTCCGCGACGCCTACCTCGAGCCATACGGTCGCGGTCTCGAGGGCGCGTTCGCGCTCGCGATGCGGGTCGGAGCCGTCGCGCACGCGATCGCATGGCTGCGGCAGCGAGACCATCTTCCGGCGATGGAACGGACCGAGTTCGACCAGTGGTTCCGGATCGTCGTGCGACGGGCCATCGCTCAGATCACCTAGCTCGCCGCGCTGAGGCGTGGGAGGGCGAGATCACCGCTGTCTGATGCCGTGACCGACCCACGCCCGTCTTTCCGAGGCGGTCCTGGTCAGCGGTCGCCGCGTGGCGTCGCGCGACAGTGGAGGAAGAAGTGCCCGGCTCGGTGTGCAGCCGCATCCCAGCCGAGCTCGCCAAGGTCGGCCACGAGCTGCTTCGGGCGATGAAGCACCTTCCAGACCCGGAAGGCGCGTCCGTCCGAGAGGTGGCGCACGACCGATCCTTCTTCCGAGCCGGGGTGCTCGGGATCCAACGCCTCGGCTTCGGGACTCGCGAGGTTGTCGATGAAGAAGACGCGACCACCCGGTGCGAGCGCGGTCCGGACCAAGCTCCAGAACTGACCGAACCGCTCCGGCGGCACGTGGGAGAGCCAGAAGGAGAAGAAGACGACGTCGTACGTCTCTGTGGGCCTCCACGAGAACATGTCTGCATGGATGTACCGCACCCCGTCCCCGACGCGGCGCCGGTTAAGGTCGAGGACCTCCTCGGCAGCGTCGACCGCCGTCAATCGATCGGCGTATCGGGTCAATCGCTCCGTCCATTGACCCGTCCCGCACGCCAATTCCAGGACGTGGCCGGACGGATGGAACCGGTCAAGGGCGCGTTCGAGTTTCGCGATATCGGCGAACCACTTCGCTCGCTCCCGGGGCCCTCGATCGAACCCCCCCTCCCGGAGCGCCCACGCGTCGTATTCGGGCGCGCGAGCCCGGTAGTACCGGAGCTGTTCATCCAGCTTCTCCTGGAGGTCGTCGGCCACTGATAGATCCTTCCCCCCGGGTCTCTGACGTTGCCGGGAGATGAACAGTAGCGCAACGTTCGACCGCACGCTAGATTGCTGGCCTCGCAGAAGGAGTCCGACGCGGGACACGTTCCTCTCCTCAGTACAGGCCTCCTCCTGCGCCTGCGGGGTGGACCCTTTCACCCACACCGGGTACTACGGGCCGCATGCCCGCTCAGAGCATGTGTCGTTCATCACGTTGCCCCGTGGGACGCGGAGCGTGGACGGGTACGCAAGACGGTCCTGAGCCGCGCTGGGTGGTGGGCGCTGAGGGACTCGAACCCCCGACCTTCGCCTTGTAAGGGCGACGCTCTTCCGGCTGAGCTAAGCGCCCGCGCGTGCGGTTGCCGTGTGACCGCACGCGCGACACACCACGTCGCCGAGCTGCACCGACAGGCGCGTCGCACCGCACGCCTCGCACCGATCCAGACCGTCGGTCCATCCCGGGTCGCGCTGGCACTCTGGGCACACGAGCACCTGTCGCCCGCGCGCCACCGCCCGAGCCCACGGCACCGAACGCTTGTCGGGATCGTAGGTGGGACGGCCGCAGCGCCAACACACCGGTCGATCGCTCGGCTCGTGGGGTCCGTCGAACGGCCTCACGGCCCGCAAGGATACGCTTCGCGCCGCGGCTAGACTGCTCGCCGCCCAACCAGATTTCGAGGAGCCGCATGAGCGAACCCACGACCTCGTTCCGAGCGAAAGGGCTGTTCGCCGGTCTCACGACCGAGGACGTCGATGGCATCGTGCGGGTCGGGGAACCGGTCACGTTCGAGCCCGACCGCGCGATCTTCGAGTCCGGTGATGACGGCGACGCGATGTACGTGATCACCGAAGGCGAGGCCCACGTCAACGTAGGCGGGCGCTCCCATGTCCTCGGACCCGGTGACGTCTTCGGGGAGATGGCCCTCCTCGCGCCGGGCAAGCGGATGGCCACGGTCCGCGCCGTCTCGACGGTCGCAGCCCTTCGCGTCCCGGCCGACGCGTTCCAGGCATTCCTGCTCCAGCATCCGGGTGTCGGACTCTCGATCATGAAGCAGCTGGTGCTTCGGCTCCGCGAGGTCGAACAACGCATCGAAGCCTGGATGGCCTGACGCGTCGATCGTCGGCGCAGGTCAGAGCACCCGCGAGCGAGTTCCCTCGAGAAGTCGCACAATCGCAGGGTTCGTGGGTGCCTTCCCTCGCCCGCGATGAACCTTCCCAGGGCGAGCGAAGCCACCACCTGAGCCGAGCAGGAGGTGGTGTCGATGGTTATGACCCGGTCCGACCGGGAGATCCGGCGGACCCAAGATCGCTTCGTGATGGAGTGCCCGCTCTGCGGCGCGTACCTCCGATGGGCGCACCTCGAGGCGTCGTCGCACGGATCCATCTGCACGTTCTGCGGAACGACGGTCGTCCCGACGCGACCCGATGGGTTCCGCGATCTCGACGAGCGTCTGATCGAGGTCGAGGACCTTGGCTTGATCGGGGAACAGCTCGAGGATCCGCCTTCCCTCCTCGAGCCGATCCGTGAGCCTCGGCGGGTGCCCGGCTGGTTGCTCGCGCTCGTGTCGATCCTTGCGATCGTCGGATTCGGGGTGTGGCGCCTCACGACGTCGCCGGCGGCACCCGCCGCGCCGATCCACGTCGCCGCCTCCTCCCCGTCGGTCCCCGTGCACGTTCCTTCCGCATCGAAGGGAGACCCGAACCAGCCGCCCGTGACCCGCATCACCGCGACGATCCGGCTCGACAACCCAACGTGGGTCGACGTGACCGGCGACGGACAGAAGCTGACGTCGAGCACGTATCAACCGCAGCTGCTCGTCTTCCATGCGAAGCACGACCTGCAGGTGTGGCTGGGGCACGGGAGCGGCGTGACACTGACGGTGGACGGGAAGAACGTGAGCCTCGGATCCAACAGCACGAAGCTCAGCGTCGCGCTTCGGAACGGACACGTTTCGATCACGCAGGCCTGACGATCAGCTCACGTCGTATACGACGTGACCTGCGGCGAGCGTCATCCTCACGCGCGTCGTGCCGATCTGGTTCGGCGGGCCTTCGAACGGGTTCCGGTCGAGCACGGCGAGGTCGGCCCGCATCCCGGCCTCGATCGAGCCGGCATCGTCGTCGTGGTTCACGTACGCCGACCCGCGGGTGAACGCCGCGAGGGCAGCATGCAGATCGATGCCTTGTGCGGCAACGAGAACGGGGCCATCCGACGAGCCGGGAGCTCGCCTCGTGGCTGCGACCTCCATCTGCAGGAACGGGTCCGGCGTCGAGACCGGCCAGTCGCTCCCGAAGGCGAGGACCGCGCCCGCCCGTCGGAGGTCGCCGATCGGGTAGAGACGCTGGGCCCGGTCGCCGACCCGTGGCTTGGTCATCGTCTCGATGAGCGGGTCGGGTTGCGCCCAGAACGGCTGCATGTTCGCGACGGCGCCGACCTCCCGGACCCGCCTGACGTCCTCGGGATCCGGCAACTGGAGGTGGGCGATGTGGTGCCGGAGGTCGTTCGCGCCGTTCGTGCGACGCGTGGTCTCGAGTGCGTCCAGCGCGCTCCGGACCGCTCGATCGCCGAGCGCGTGCTGATGCACCTGGAACCCCTGCGCATCGAGCCGAACGACAGCCTTCTTCAGCGGCTCCGCGTCGACGAACTGGATCCCGCGCTGGTGCTCCCGACCGAAGGATCCCTCGTACGGCGCCAGCATCGACGCGGAGCACGTCTCCGGACATCCGTCCAACATGATCTTGACGGCCGACGCGTGCACGTTGCCGGCACTCCCCCACGCACGCTGATCCACGAGGGCGTCGATCTGTTCCACCCCTCGATGTCGGTCCCACCAGAGGGCCGTCACGACACGCCCGCGGAGCTCGCCCGCGTCGTCCAGGGACCGATAGGCGCGGAGCAGATCGGGCTCGACCCACGCGTCCTGCCATCCGGTGATCCCGAGGGCGTGCAGCCGTTGTTGCCCCATGTGGATCGCATGCACCCAGCGCTCGACCGTGGCTCGCGGAACGACGTCGGACCAGAAGGAATACGCCGCCCCCTCCTGCAGACAGCCCGTCGGCATGCCGTCGGCATCGCGAACGTAGTAGCCGTCCCAGGGGTCGGGCGTCGCCGAGGTGATCGCGCCGGCCTCGAGCGCTCTCGTGTTGACCCACGCCGCGTGCGTGTCGGCGTTCATCAGGAAGACCGGCCGGTCCGCGACGACGGCATCCAAGTCCGCGGCCCGCGGACCGTCGGTCGCAAGGAAGATCGGGTTGTACCAGCCACCTCCCACGATCCACGGGAGGTCGGGATGCTCGCCTGCGAAGGTCGCGATCCGCTCGAGGTACGCGTCCCTCGTCGCCAGATCATCGAGGTTGACGTTCAGGAGGATCCGGCCGGCGAAGGCCGCATGGACGTGCGCGTCCTGGAATCCGGGCACGATGCAGGCGCCGCGGACGACCTCGTCCGCGGCGCCGACCCGGTCGCGCACCTCGTCCTCGGTGCCGACGGCAACGATCCGGTCGCCCCGGATCGCGACCGCCCGCGCCCACCGCCGCGCAGCATCGACCGTGTAGACGTCGCCGACGAGTACCAGGTCCGCACCGCTCACGGGCGCGGACGCTACCACCGGGTCGTGAGGCCGCTCAGCGGATCACGATGCTCCCGTGCATCCCGTAGGCGTAATGGCCCGGGAGGTGACACGCGAACTGCAGGTACTGGCCGGGCTTCGTCGGGAACGTGTAGGTCGTCTCGGCCGTCGTCTCGGCCGGCACCGATACCTCGCCCGGCTTCGCGCCGTGCGAGGGTTCGGTGCCGATCTCGTGGATCAGCTGGACGTACCGATCGCCCACGATGAACTCGTGGGCGATCGGATCCTCGTTGTGGATCACGAACCGGACGGTCTCCCCCGGGTCGACGGCGATCGATGAGGCATCGAAGTGCGAGAAGTGGATCGTGATGTTCACGGTGCGCGCGGTGGGGCCGGTGTCGCTCCACGCGATCGATGCGCCGATCAGCACGACCCCGGCCGCGATCGCCGCGACCATCGCTCGGAGCATCAGCGCGCGGCCTGGTGCGCGATCCCCCGTCGGCCCGCGGCGGCGGCGAACGCGAGCACGACGAGCGATAAGACGACGACCCACGCCACCGGCCACGCCGCGGGAAGGGGCGGCGTGGCCGGCGCGTACCCGGCGGCGATCGGGTCCGGATGCCCGTATCCGCTCGCATCGATCGCGAGGTCGTTGGTCAGCGTGCTCGCGGGCGTATCGATCTTCAGATAGGTGAGCCAGAGGCCGCTCGACGGCAGCCAGCCCATCCTGCGGTCGGACCGGAGGTCGGTCAGCAAGCTGGGAGAGGCGGCTTCGCTCACCTTTCGCACGATGCCTTGCTGAGCAGGATCGCCGTTCGGCCGCACCGCGTGCGGGAGCAGCGCGGGCGCGCGGTCGGTGAGCAGGTACACATCGGCCTGGACGAGTTGGGTGGGCTTCAGTCCGAGCGTGAGGATGCGGAGCGGGACCCACGGGTTGGGCGTGGGGATCACGATGTCGACCGGCGTGCCCTCGCCCTGGAGGACACCCTGCGCCGCTGCGCGCTTCGCGTTGAACCGGACCGCCATGAAGATCGGACTCCGCTGCGCGTAGAAGTCCAGGATCTCGGGGGCATCGGGCGGAAGGAAGAACCCGTGCTCGGTCGCCCACGTACCGACGGCCACCGCACCACCCTTCAGCACCGTGACATCGAGCGAGTCGATCTTCGCCTTCAAGATGACGACGGCGCGATTCGCGTCGCTTGGGGCGGCCAGCCCCGCGGCTTCGAACGCGACCGGTTGCGGGTTGGTCTCGAGCTCCAGCCGCTGCAGCGTCCAGCCACCGCCCTTGATCACCTTCGACGGGATCCCCGGCAGGGGGATGATCGATCCCACGTCCCCACTCGTCTTCCCCGCGTATTCGAACGACGTGATGTAGTGCTCGTCGCCGTTGTGGTAGGCGGCGAGCGTCGTGGTGCGCGTCAGGCTGATCGTTCCGTTCGGTGCCAGGAGGGCGCCACACGCGAACGCGCTCCCCACGGGAGCGAGCACGAGGACGGCGGTGATCCCGGCGACGACGAGACGGCGGACGGTACGTGTTCGGGCCATGGCCACTCCCCTTCGTGCGAGGACCGCGACGCGCCTCTCAGCCAGGCGTGATGAACAGCTGCCCGGCGCCGAAGGTCTCGCGCCGGTCCGGCCCTCGAACATCGACCCCGCCGCGCCCGAAGACCTCCCATCGTTCTCCGTCGCCGAGGATCGCCGTGTGCTCGTCGATCCCGACGAACCAGGTCGCGTCAGGCAATCGCGAGGTCATCCACCAGGCGAGCCCAGGGATCTTCGCCGCTCGATCCCAATGGACGCCGAACGACGCGTGCGGGACGAGCCCGAGACCGAAGAGCCACGAGCTCCCACGGGCCCCGTCCCGCGAGCGGCTCACGACCATCGCTCCGGCGCTGCATCCCGCCCAGACCGCGCCGCGGTCCATGACGCGGAGGATCGCGTCGAGCAGCGGCGTGTCCCGGAGCACGTTCGCGAGATGTTGCGGCTTGCCTCCGGAGAAGTAGACGAGGGAGGCTCCCTCGACACGTTCCGCCAACTCCTCGCGGAACGCGTCCTCCCGCCGCTTCAGGGGGAGCACCTCGGCGCGACGATCGACCTCGGCGTAGTGCTCGAGCCCCATCCGTCCCCATCGATCGAACACGGCGTCGCCCTCCGTGGCGCTCGCGGTCGGGAGGATCACGACGCTCCCGTCGCCGGTCGCATCGGCGAGCACCCGAGATTCCACGTCATGCGTCCACGGTTCGAACTCGCCCGAGCCGAGCAACAGGAAGGTCCGCGTCACGTCCGCGAGGGTACCCGCCCGTCAGTCTTCGGCGAGCGGGGTCTCGGGCGACGAGATGACCTCCGCCGGCACGATGATCCGCCCTTCCCGGTGTCGCCCGCCACGTTCCCGGCGCTGACGACGGGCGTCGGGCCGGCGCTCGATCGGCTCGCGCGTCGACCGCGCGCGCCAGACGGCCAGGATCATCGCTCCCAGGCCGAACACGCCTCCCAGGATCCACCAGACGACGTTGGCGAGCGGCACGAGCCCGATCACGGCGCCCACACCCCATCCGGCGAAGAGCGAGGCCCACCGGGAACGAGGCTCTCCTAGCAGCGCCCGTCCGACGATCCAGGTGGTCCACGCCATACCGGTGAGCCAGAGCAGGCCGATACCGAGCAGCACCGCGAGGGCGAGCGGCAACCCGAGGACCGTCGCTCCCGCCGCGATCGAGACGAGCGGGAGCGCGATCATCGCGAGCAGGCCCCACCCCGCCGACATGAACGGAGACGTGCGACCGGCGGCCGCGACACGTTCGACCCCGTGCGGCGCGAACAGGAGCAGGAGGAGCGCGAGGAGGAGGATCGAGACCGCCATCGCGGCCGACGCGAGGAGCGGGCCGAGCACCTCGAGCGGACCGGACAGCGTGAAGCGGGCATCGCGCTGGATCCCGCCGCTGACCTGCGCGCCCTCGGTCTGGCGAACATCGCCGCCCGCGCGAACGGTGCCGGCGACCTGGGCCGTCGCGAGGAGCCGCACCGATCCATGGACCGCGATCACGTCGCCGCCGACCTGTCCCGCGACCGTGATGGGTCCGTCGAGGACCACGACGTCGCCGCGAGCCACCCCGGCCACGGTCGCGCTCCCGCTGAACACGACGATCTCCCCCACCACCTGCCCCCGCGCGACGACCACGTCGCCGCGCAGCACCACCTGATCGAGCGCGGCCTTGCCGCCGGAGACCTGTGCGGACGCGGTGCCCGGCCACATCGCGACCACGACCAGGACCGACACGATCGTTGCGGAGCGGCGCGGCATGGTGAGGCATCGTACCCAGGTCGCGCACGCTCCCCGCCCGCATGTCGGCGGCAGCGGGTAGCGTGTGATGGACGTGTCCCTCGCCCCATTCTCCCCCGCCACGCGCGCCTGGTTCGATGGGTCCTTCGAGGCGCCCACGGACGCGCAGACCAAGGGCTGGAAGGCGATCGCCGAAGGGCGGCACACGTTGCTCCTGGCGCCCACAGGCTCCGGGAAGACCCTGGCGGCGTTCCTCGCCGCGATCGACCGGTTGACGACCACGCCGCCGACCGGTCGCGACCGGCGCACCAGCGTGCTGTACATCTCTCCGCTCCGCGCGCTCGCCGTGGACATCGAGAAGAACCTCCGGGCGCCGCTCGCGGGCATCCAGCACGCCGCGGAACGCGGCGGGCTGACGCTCGCCCACGTGCCCACCGTGGGTGTGCGCACCGGCGATACCGATGCCCGCGAGCGGCGCCGACTGCTGAGCCACCCCCCCGACATCCTCATCACCACGCCCGAGTCGCTGTACCTGATGTTGACCTCCTCCGCCCGGGAGACGCTTCGGAGCGTTCGGACCGTGATCGTCGACGAGATCCACGCCATCGCGGCGACGAAGCGCGGCGCCCACCTGATGCTGTCGTTGGAACGGCTCGAGGAGCTGACGGAAGACGCGCCCCAGCGGATCGGCCTGTCCGCCACGCAGCGACCGCTCGAAGAGATCGCGCGGCTGCTCGGCGGCTTCGAGGCCCCCGGCCGTCCCCGCGACGTCGCCGTCGTCGACGCGGGGCGTCGGAAGACGCTCGATCTGGAGATCATCGTGCCCGTCGAGGACATGGCCGATCTCAACGTCCGGCCGGTCGAGGCACCGCCCGGGCAGCTCACGGACGAGCCCGACCACACCTCGATCTGGCCGTCGATCCACCCGGTCCTGTTGGACCTGATCCGCGAGCATCGCTCCACGATCGTGTTCGTCAACAACCGGCGGAGCGCGGAACGGCTGGCCTCCCGGCTGAACGAGCTCGCGGGCGAGGACCTCGTCCGGGCGCATCACGGGTCCATCGCCCGTGAGCAGCGTCTGGAGGTGGAGGACGCGCTCAAGGCCGGCCGGCTCCGCGGCATCGTGGCGACCTCCTCGCTCGAGCTGGGGATCGACATGGGCGCGGTCGACCTCGTGGCGCAGGTCGAGGCGCCGCCCTCCGTGGCCGGTGGCCTGCAGCGGATCGGCCGAGCTGGGCATCAGGTGGGCGCGCCCAGCATCGGCAAGCTGATCCCGAAGTACCGGGGCGACCTGCTCCAGATGACGGTGGTCGCCGAACGCATGCTCGGCGCGGACATCGAGTCGACCCGCTACCCCCGCAACCCGCTCGACGTGCTCGCGCAGCAGCTCGTCGCGATGTCCGCGGTCGACGAGTGGCGCGTCGAGGACCTCTTCGATGCCGTGCGGCGCTGCGCCAGCTTCGCCGAGCTCTCGGAGGATCTGTTCCTCGCGGTGCTCGACATGCTGGCCGGCCGCTATCCCTCCGATGCGTTCGCGGAGCTCAGACCTCGGATCGTCTGGGATCGAGCGACCAACCTGGTTCGCGCACGAGAGGGCGCGAGGCGCCTCGCCATCGTCTCGGGCGGCACGATCCCGGATCGGGGACTCTTCGGGGTCTTCATGCCGGACGGCACGCGCGTCGGTGAGCTGGACGAGGAATGCGTGTACGAGTCCCGGCGCGGCGAGGTCATCCTGCTCGGGGCGAGCGCTTGGCGGATCGAGGACATCACGCGCGACCGCGTGGTCGTCGTCCCCGCCCCCGGCGAGCACGGGAAGCTCCCCTTCTGGAAGGCGCCCGGCCCGGGAAGGCCGATCGAGCTCGGCCGGGCGATCGGCCGGTTCACGCGCGAGCTGCGCTCCACGCGGCGCGATGACGCCCTTCGCCGCCTCCAGGAAGACATCGGGCTCGACGAGCGCGCCGCTCGGAACCTCGTCGCCTACATCGACGAGCAGGCCGAGGCCACGGGCGGCGCGGTCCCGGATGACCGGACGATCGTCGTCGAGCGCTTCCGCGACGAGCTCGGCGACTGGCGGGTGTGCATCTTGTCCCCGTTCGGCTCGCGGGTGCACGCGCCCTGGGCGCTCGCGATCGAGGCACGTGTCCAGGATCGCCTCGGGTCCGGCGCCCAGGTGCTGTGGTCCGATGACGGGATCGTGCTCCGGCTCCCCGAGGCCGTCGAGCGGATCCCCGTCGAGGACCTGATCTTCGAACCCGACGAGATCGAAGAGGCCGTCGTCGGCGTGCTGCCGGGGACGACGATGTTCGCCACGGTCTTCCGGGAGGTTGCCGCCCGAGCGTTGCTCCTGCCGCGTCGGCTCCCCGGGCGCCGTACCCCGCTCTGGCAGCAGCGGCAGCGGAGCGCGGATCTCCTGGGGCAGGCGGGCCGGTACCCCAGTTTCCCCATGCTGCTCGAGACCACGCGGGAATGCCTGCGCGACCTCTTCGACGTGCCCGCCCTCCGCGAGGTGATGGCCGACCTCCGCGCGCGGACGACCCGCCTGGTCGCGGTCGAGACCGACAAGGCGTCGCCGTTCTCCCAATCGCTGTTGTTCAGCTGGATCGCGGTCTACATGTACGAGGGCGACGCCCCCCTCGCCGAGCGCCGCGCGACGGCCCTCTCCCTGGACCGCGACCTGCTCCGTGAGCTGCTGGGCACGGACGAGCTCCGCGAGCTCCTCGATCCCCGCGCGCTCGACGAGGTGGAGCTCGAGCTGCAGCGGCTCCCCGCCGGACGACACGCGCGCCACGCCGACGGCGTGCACGACCTGCTCCGCGATCTCGGACCCCTCGGACACGACGAGGTTCGAGCCCGCGCTGATGGCGACGCCGACGCGATGCTCGGGCGCGTGGTGGAGGACGGTCGCGCGATCCGAGTGCGCGTCGCCGGCGAGGATCGGTATGCCGCCGTCGAAGACGCCGCGAGGCTCCGCGACGCGCTCGGCGTCTCGCTCCCGCTCGGCGTGCCGGGAGCGTTCACCGCCGCCGTCGAACGGCCGCTCGACGATCTGGTCGCGCGGTACGCAAGGACGCACGGTCCGTGCACGACCGAGGAGATCGCGGTCCGGCTCGGAGCGGGCCCGGACCGTGTCCGCGAAGCGCTCGAGCGGCTCCAGGCCGAGGGGCGTGTGGTCCACGGCGCGTTCCGCCCCACCGGGATCCAACCCGAATGGTGCGAGGTCGACGTCTTACGCCGTATCCGTGCGCGTTCGCTGGCGGCGTTGCGGCGCGAGGTCGAACCCGTCGGCGCAGCCGCGCTCGCGCGGTTCCTGCCCGCGTGGCAGGGGGCGGATCGCCCCCGTGGCGGCGCCGACGCCCTGCCCGAGGCGATCGCGAGGCTCCAGGGAGCCGCGATCCCGGCCTCCATCCTGGAGAGCGACGTCCTTCCCGCGCGTGTGCGCGGGTTCCGACCGGCGGACCTGGACGCGCTGTGCGCGAGCGGGGACCTGGTGTGGATCGGGGCAGGCGCGCTCGGCGCGACCGACGGCCGCGTGTCGCTCCTGTTCCGGGACCGCGCCGGGCTGCTCGCGCCCGGCGTCCCGGCCCCCGGGGACCGGCCGTCCGGCCCGCTCCACGACGCGATCCGCGAGCGGCTGGCCACGCGCGGCGCCTCGTTCTGGCCCGACCTCGTCGACGCGGCCGGGACCGCGAACGAAGGCCTGCTGTTGCGGGCGCTCTGGGACCTGGTGTGGGCGGGCGAGGTCACGAACGACACGCTCGCGCCGCTCCGGGCGTCCATCGGTGGAAGCGGGTCGCGGCGCCCGCGGGCGGGTCGCGGATCCGCGCAGCGTCCCCGCCCGGGGACGCTACGGCGAGCCGGCCCGCCCGCGGGCGCCGGTCGCTGGTCGCTCGTCACCGACGTGGTCCGCGGGGTCTCGGGCGCGACGGAGGGCGCCCATGCGCTCGCTGCCCAGCTCCTCGACCGGCACGGCGTCGTCACGCGCGAGGCCGCGCTCGCCGAGGGAACCCCCGGCGGGTTCGCCGCGGTGTATCCCGTCCTCAAGCTGATGGAGGAAACGGGCGCCGTCCGGCGCGGGTACTTCATCGCCGGGCTCGGAGGGGCCCAGTTCGCCCATCCGGGTGCGGTCGATCGCCTCCGCACCCTCCGCGAGAGCGACGGCGGCGGCGAGGTCGTCACCCTCGCCGCGGCCGACCCGGCCCAGCCGTACGGGGCGGCGCTCGCGTGGCCCGAAACCACCGGCCGACCCAGTCGGAGCGCTGGTGCGTACGTCCTGCTGTCCGACGGTGAGCCGGCGGCCTTCCTCGAACGGGGGGCGAAGACGCTCGTGACGTTCGGTGCCGACGCCACCCGGTGGGCCGACGCGCTCGCCGCGCTCGTGAAGGACGGCCGGGTACGCCGGATCGAGCTCCGTCAGATCGACGGGGACGCAGCCGGCGACCACGCCGCCGCGCCGCTGCTCCGCGCGGTGGGCTTCACGGACGGATATCGCGGTCTGACGCTCCGCGGGTAACCTCGCGTCCATGGAGCGATCGGCCTCGGGACCGACCTGGGCGATCGCCACGCCGCACGAGGAAGCGACCCTCGCGGGCGCCGCTGCGTTCGAGGACGGCGGCAACGCGGTCGACGCGGCGCTCCGGGCCGCCACCGTCTTGGCCGTCGCGTACCCGCACATGTGCGGTGTCGGCGGCGACCTCTTCGCCCTGGTGCAGCGACCCGACGGCGAGACCCTCGCGGTCAGCTCGAGCGGAAGGGCGCCGGGGGCGGCGGACCGCGCGGACGCCGCGGACGCCGGTCACGTGATGCCGATCCGCGGCCCCATCCCGGTCACCGTCCCGGGCGCGGTCGCCGGGTGGCGCGCGGTGCACGGAACCGGGGCGGTCCTCCCGTGGAGCGGCGCGTTCTCGCGCGCGATCGAACTCGCGATCGACGGCGTGCCCGTCACGCGCTCGCTCGCCGCGACCCTCGCCGCGCCGGATGAGCCCTTCGGAGCCGATCCCGGGCTCTCCGCGATCTTCTTCGCGGACGGGATCCCGTCGCCGGCAGGTGCGGCGGTTCACCAGCCGGCGCTCGGGGCCACGCTCGCCGGCATCGCACAGGCCGGCCCCGAGGTCCTGTATGGGGGCGACATCGGTAGGGCCTACGTGAGCGGGCTCAACGACGCCGGTTCCCCGATCTCGATCGAGGATCTGGCCGCGCATCGCGCGCTCGTCCTCCCGCCGCTCGCCGCCGCGTTCCGCGGCCTCCACGTTTCGGTCGTTCCCCCGAACTCCCAAGGGTTCGTG
>VAYF01000159.1 GCA_005883885.1 Actinomycetota bacterium
ATCCCGAGTACTTCCTCCGCCTGCTCTTCCAATCGGACAGCCGGACGAACGAAGGCGGGTTCGCCTACCCGCCGTTCGATGAGCTGATCGAGCGAGCACGGCAGGAACGGAGCGACCGGGGGAGGCTCCACCTGTTCCACGAGGCGGACCGGATGGCCGTGGTGGACCGGGTCGCGGTGATCCCGCTCGTCTACGGGCGGAGCCTCGCCATGGTGAAACCCTGGATCCACGGCTGGTGGGAATTCGGCAAGTCGTCGTCGTCGTTCGCCGATCTCCTCGTGGATCCATCCTCACCACGCGCCTGAGCGTCGTCGGATCCGGTGACCGCGTACACGCGGCAGGCCTCTCGGACGTAGGGAATGATGTGGAACTCGCCATGAGCACGTCCGAGGCGGCCGCCTATGACTTCGACACCTGTTTCCGTGACCTCTTCCCCCGGGTGGCGCGAACGGCGGCGCTCGTCTCGCGCGATCCCGGGCTCGGCCCCGACATCGCGCAGGAAGCCTTCGCGCGGCTCTACGAGCGCTGGGATCGCATCGAGTCCGCCGAGCACGCGCGCAACTTCGCCTTCCGCGTCGCCGTGAATCTCGCACGGTCGCACCTCCGGCGTCGCCTGGCGCTCCCGTTCGGACTCCGCGGTCCGGACCGGCCGCAGGCCGATGCCACAGCGTCGTCCGACGCGTGGCTGGTCGTGATGGACGCGCTCGGCGACCTGTCGCCGCGCCAACGGGCGTGCGTCGTGCTCGTCGATTACGCGGATCTGGATGCCGCCGCCGCGGCGGCCGCGCTCGGGATGGCCGAGGCCACCGTTCGGGTGCACCTGAGGCGGGGCCGAGGAGCCCTCCGAACGAAGCTCCGCATCGCCGATCAGGAGGTCGAACCGTGACCGCGGATCCAGCCCTCAAGGAACGACTGACGCGCACGGCCGATCTGGTGCCGGTGGATGTCGACGCGCACCTGGGTCATCTCCACGGCGACAGGAGGGCGCGGGTCGTCCGGCAGCGGATCGGCGTGTTCGCCGTCACTGCCGTGGTCGCCCTGCTCGCCGCCGCCGTCATCTGGCGGCTCCTTCCGCTCGGCACCGCGAACGTGCCGGCAGCCCCGACGGAGCCGTCCGGCACGCTCGCGCTCATGACCGGTTCGACGAGCCAGCCGGGCCAGCCCTTCAACTTCTTCGACCTCGTCTCGCTGGGGATCGGCGACGGCTCCACGGTTCCGCTGGAACGCACGACCGATCGCGCCACCTTCCCGGCGTGGTCGCCCGACGGTACGAAGCTCGCGTACCTCACGGGCGAGCCTCCGCGCCGGGTGCTGGTGGTCGCCAAAGCGGACGGCTCCGAACCGATCGACCTCGCGGCCGTCTCGACGGGTGACGGGTTCGCGTGGTCGCCGGACGGCACGCAGATCGCGTACCGAGCCAGATCGAGCCGAGACGGTGGGAACGTGACCGACGTCCTCGCGGTGACCAACCTGACCGGGAACTCGAGGGCGCTGTATGTATCGCTCGCCGGCGCCTGGCAGGCGTTCGACTGGTCGCCCGACGGACACGCGTTCGTGTTCACGGGCGATCCGGGCGTGCCGACCTCTCAGGACCTCACCTCGCCGCCGAGTCAGCTCTGGGTCCAGAACCTCGATGGATCGGGGTTGCGACGATTGGTCGGCGGGATGACGGTCGCAACGCCCCACTGGTCGCCGGACGGATCGAAGATCGTCTTCGCGTGCCACGCTGCCGGCGAGGAGCGACCGAGCCACCGGCCAGCGTCCCCCCGCAGCGGACGGGAACGCCGACGGCCGCATCGCGATGACCGTCTTCGTGATGCGTCCGGACGGCTCCGACCTCCATCAGGTGGTTCCCGCGGCCGCCGGCCGGGTCCTCGCACCCACGGGCTGGCGCGCGTAACGCGCTTCTCGCCCGGACCCACTACGCTCGGGCGATCCGAACGGAGGGTTCCCGCGTGGCCGAGATCCAGCTCTACGGCGCCAGTTGGTGCCCCGACTGTCGTCGCGCGAAGAAGTTCCTCGCCGATCAACGGGTGCCGTTCGATTGGCACGACATCGACGGCGACGAGGAAGGGATCCGGCTCGTCGAGGATCGCAACGGCGGCAAGCGGATCATCCCGACGATCGTCTTCGGCGACGGTTCGCATCTGGCCGAGCCGACGAACGAGGAGCTGGCGGAGAAGCTCGGCCTGGCTCGCTCCGCCATGATGCATATCTACGACCTGGTGATCGTGGGCGGCGGCCCGACCGGGCTCACGACCGCGATCTACGCCGCGCGGGAGAACCTCGACACGCTGGTGATCGACTCGAAAGGGCTCGGCGGGCAGGCCGGCGTCACCGAGCGGCTGGACAACTACCCGGGGTTCCCGGACGGGATCGGCGGGGCCGAGCTTGCCGACCGCTTCGTCAAGCAGGCCGAGCGATACGGCGTGGAGCTCCTGCAGGCCGTGTCGGTGACCTCGCTCACCGACGAGGGGCATCGGGAGCTCGATGTCGAGACCGCGACCGGCGACCACTACCACGCGAGGGCCGCGCTGCTCGCGACGGGCTCCACCTACCGCCGCACCGACGCCGCGGGCGAGGACGATCTGATCGGAGCGGGGATCCATTTCTGCGCGACGTGCGACGGGCCGTTCTACAAGGGCTCGAAGGAGCTCATGGTGATCGGTGGAGGGAACTCGGGCCTTGAGGAGGGCCTGTTCCTGACCCAGTTCACCGAGAGGGTCCTCGTCGTCGAACGCTCGGACCGGCTCCGAGGCTCCAAGCTGCTCCAGGACAAGGTCATGAACCACCCGAAGATGGGGATGCTCCTGGAGCACGGGGTCGCCGCCTTCCGGGCGAAGGACGACGGCTCCGGCAAGCTCGGCACCGTGGAGCTCGAGGACCTGAAGAGCGGGGAGAAGGTCGCGCGACACCCGCAGGGGGTCTTCGTCTTCATCGGCCTCGATCCCAACACCGGCTTCCTGCAGGGGCAGGTCGCGTTGGACGAGCGTGGGTTCGTGGCGACCGATCCGACGTTCATGACCAGCATCCCGGGCGTGTTCGCGGCCGGCGACGTTCGTGGCGGATCCACGAAGCAGCTCGCCTCCGCGGTGGGCGAAGGGGCGGCCGCCGCGATCCAGATCCGCGGGTACCTCGATCGGTTGGAGCGCGAGGGGATGGGGTGAGGATGGAGCCGAGCGAGATCTTCGAGCTGATCATCAAGGCGGACGAGAAGCTCAAGTACTCGACCGAGAAGACCGCGGCGGTGCGACGCGGGCAGGCGGCCGAGCTGCTGGTGCAGGCTCGGGACGCGGCCCGCGAGATCGGCAACGAGCAGCTCGTCCAGCAGGCAGAGACGAGGCTCGCGGATCTGGACGCGGAAGGGCGCTAGCTTCCGGCGCGCCAGTTGCGGAACGCTTCCAGGAGCGTCCGCCGCTGCGTCTCGTCGACCTGTTCCACGGTCAGCCCTCCGGACAGCCGGATCGTCTCGCGGAACTCCTCCAGCACCATCGTGCAGCCGTCACAGCCCGCGAGGTGGGCCTCGACGCGTTCGAGGGTGAACGGGTCGAGCTCCCCGTCGAGGTAGGCGCTCAACAGCTCGACGACCTCCTGGCAGCTGATGCTCGCGTCTACGCTCATGCCTCGCTCACGCTCCGGAAGTGCTCCTCCAGCGCGCTGCGCACCTTGGTGCGCGCGCGATGCAGGAGCACACGCTGATTGGTCTCGGTCAGATCGAGCGCATTACAGACCTCGTCCGAGGTCCATCCCAGGACGTCCCGGAGACGGATCACCTCGGCTTGCATCGGCGGCAGCATCGCGATCGCTCCGCCGATCACGTGGAGCGTCTCGGTCCCCTCGGCCCGCTCCTCGGGCATCCCCCGCCAATCGAACGGCAGCGTCGACCACGCGCCGGCGTTCGGATCCCCGGGTCCCCCGAACGCGCTCGGGTCGAACGTGGGCTGATCCAGGTCGTCCCCGGCGAGGGTCGCGAAGGGCACGCTGCGGTTCTCCCGCAGGCCCCGTGTCTTGGCCGTGTTGACCAGGATCCGGAAGATCCAGGTACGCAGGGACGCCCGACCTTCGAACCCCTCGAGACCCTTGACGACCCCGAGCCACGCTTCCTGGACGACCTCGTCGGCGACCGCGTCGCTCGAGACGTACATCCGCGCGACGCGACGCATCGAAGGGCCCAGCTCGTCCACGAGCATCATGAACGCGGTCTCGTCACCCGCCCGGAGGCGTTCGACGAGGACGAGATCATCGGGGGGCTTGCGCGGGTCGGCCACGACGCAGCAGCCTAGCGAAGCCGAACGGTTCTGCCGCGGGACGCGTCCGGATCAGACGCCGGGCCGCATCGCGGCGTAGGGCGTGTCGTACCCGTACATCGAGTCCAACTGGACCTCGCCGCCGGGACCGGGATGCCGCGCATGGATGATGTTGCCGCCGCCCACGTAGATCGCCACGTGGGGCGAGACGGACCCGTAGTAGATGATGTCGCCCGGTTCGACCGCCGAGAGCGGCACCTGCGGGAGGCTCGAGAGCTGCGCGAGCGCCGAGTGCGGGAGCGAGACCCCCGCCTGCGCCCACGCCCACGACGTGAGGCCCGAGCAGTCGACCGCGTCGGGGCCGGCGGCGCCGAAGACGTAGGGGGCCCCGATCACCGAATACGCGGCGCCGACGGCGATCTGCGCGGCGCTCGCGTTCGCTGGCGGCACGTACCCGCCGGTGGGGGGCGGGTCGGCCGGCACCGGGGCGGAGACGGACGCCCGCTCTTGGGCCGCCGCCGCCGCCGCCGCTCGCTGCTGGGCCGCGATCGCCGCACGCCACTGGGCGCTCAGGTTCGCGGCCAGGGTCTGCTGCTGGGCGAGGTTCGACTGGATCTGCTGACGCTCACTCGTCATCTCGCTCAGGTGCGTCTGCGCGTCGCTGACCGCGAGCGAATACTGCTGGGCGGCCCAGGCCGCGCGTTGCCCTGCGGCGTCTGCTTGGGCGGCCAGGTCGGAATCGGATTGGGCGATCGCACCCATGAACTCGAGCCGGTCGGAGAACTCGCTGAAGCTCTGCGCGCCGAGGAGGACGTCGAGGTCCGATCCCATCCCGGTGTAGGCGTCGACGGCACGTTGGGCGAGCGCGGCGCGCGCGGCCGCGGCGTCCTTGTCCGCCGCGTCTTTCATGGCCTTGGCGTCGGCCAGCCGCGTTTGCGCCTGCTCGAGCTCGTACTTCGCGTTGTTCCACCGCTCGACGGACGCTTCGAACTGGGTCTGCAGCTGCGCGAGGCGCTGCTTCGCCGCTTCGACCTGCTGCTTGCTGGGTGCGGCCGCGGAGGTGGCGGAGACGGAAAGGACGAAGGCGGGGACCACGAGGAACGCGGCCATAACGAGCCGCGGGATCCTCGACGGGCTATCGCTCATCGTCCTCCCGGGGCCGGATATGGCGAAGGCCCGGTCATCTCACCGAGCCTTCCGAGCGCCCAACCCTAGTCACAAGCCGGTCGGGGCGTCAAACGGTTGCGCCAGAAAAAGGTTGCCGGGGAGCGGAACAGGCGGGGGCGGGCCGCCGGAGGCGGCCCGCCCTGCTCCTCGGGTCGGGACGGCGGGATTTGAACCCGCGACCTCAGCGTCCCGAACGCTGCGCGCTACCAAACTGCGCCACGTCCCGAGGCACTCAGTCTAGCCGCGGGTCGCCCGCCGGGCGCGGCCGGAGCTCGAGGAGGGTCGCTTCCGGCCGACACCCGAATCGGAACGGCGCGTACTTGCTCGTCCCCAGTCCCGGAGACGTATGCAAGACGGCCGAGCCCATCCGGATCAGCCCGGACGCGAGCCGGCGAGGCATCGAGCAATTCGTGACGAGGGCGCCGATCCCCGGGATGCGCACCTGCCCGCCGTGGGTGTGGCCGGCGACCACCAGGTCGTAGCCCAAGGCGGCGCTCTCGGGAGCGGTGTCGGGCGAGTGCATGACGGCGACGCCGAGACGGTCCGGCGCCCGACGGGGTGCGACGCGCAGGTCGTGCCACCGCAGATGCGCGTCGTCCAAGCCGAGGAGCTCGATCGCCAGCCCGTTCACGTCGACGAGGGCCCGGACGTTCGTGAGATCGGTCCACCCGTCCGAGAGGAGCCCGCGGATCAGCTCGTCCGCTCGGCCCCGGAGGGCCCGGCGGCGCGTCCTTCGCTTGCGGAAATAGGCGAAGTAGTTCAGCGGCTTGGGCTCGTAGTGATCGTTGGAGCCGAGCACGAACCAGGAGGCGAAGCTGCCGCGGACGGTGCGGATCGCGGTCACGGCCGTTTCGACGGCAGCCGGCTCGGCCAGGAAGTCGCCGGTGACGACGGTGACGTCGGCGGCCGGGAGCGACGCGAGGAACCTCGCCTTCTTCGGATCCGACCGCACGAAATGCAGATCCGAAAGGTGAAGGACGGCGAGTCGCTGCGGGCCGCCCGGTGGCAGGATGGCGAGGTCGTAGCGGCGGAGCCGGTACCACGAGCGTTCGATCGCGATCCCATAGGCGACGCACGCCACGCCCGCCACGACGAGCAGCGCGACGAGGCGAAGCATGGGGAAGGAGTCTACGGGTGGCGACGACGCTGAAAGCACAGCTCCGCGAGGAGATCACGTCCGCGCTTCGATCGAGTGACAAGGTGCGTCTGGGCGCCCTTCGCATGCTCTCGGCGGCCGTCACGAACCGCGAGAAAGAGGTCCTCCACGAGCTCTCCGACGACGAGGTCCGCGAGGTCGCCGGCAAGGAGGTCAAGAAGCACGCCGAGTCCATCGAAGCGTTCGAGAAGGCCGGGCGACACGAGCTCGCCGACAAGGAGCGGGCCGAACGGGAGGCGGTGTCCGGTTACGCCCCGACCCAGCTGACCGAGGAACAGGTGGACGCCTTGATCGACGAGGCCTTCGCCGAGACGGGCGCGAGCGGCCCCGGGGACTTCGGCGCGGTGATGGGCGCGGTGATGGGCCGCGCGAGAGGACAGGTGGACGGGACGACCGTGCAGCGGAAGGTCAAGGAACGGCTCGGCTGACGAACGCGAGCGCCGTGTTCCCGCCTCCACCGCCTCCGTGGCCCTTCCCGTTGCCTGGGCTCGGACTTGGACTCGGCGAAGGCGCCGGGCTGGGGCTGGGCTTGGGGCCGACCCCGACGACGAGGGTCACCGACGAACCTTCTTTGACCTTGGTCCCGGCAACCGGACTCATGCTGAGCACGATCCCGGACTTCGCGGACTGCTTGACCGCCTGGTCGACGACGGTGACGAACACGTGGATCGCGCCCAGCGCGCCGTTCGCCGAGCTGAGCGTGGATCCGACGACGTCGGGGAGCGTGACGATCGGGGCGACACCGTTGCTCACCGAGACCGTGACGACCTGCGTGGGAACCACCTGTGTCCCGGCGGACGGAAGCTGGGTGACGACGGTGCCCGCCGGGAGGTACGAGGGCACGACCTGCGCAGCCGTTTGCAGGTGGGCGCCCCGGATCAACTGCCGCGCTTCGGCGAGCGGCTTCCCGATCACGTTCGGCACCGTCGTGAGCCCCGCGGCGGGGAACCGCTCCGCGGGGTATCCCTGGAGCACGTTCAACATGAACGCCTTCCAGATCGGGGCGGCGACCGTCGCTCCGAAGACGTCATACCCCCAGTAGTCGGCGAGCGGGTACGGCCTGCCCTGCGATCCGACCCAGACCGCCGTCACGACCTGCGGCGTGTACCCGGCGAACCAGACTTCCGTGTTGTCCTGCGCTGTTCCCGTCTTCCCCCGGATCGGCCATTTGCCCCAACCGCTCGAGAACACGGAGGCGGCGGTCCCGTACGTGACCGGTCCCTTCAACAGGTCGTTGACGAGGTTGGCGATCGGCGCCGGGACGACCTGCTGGCAGTCCGGGCGCTGGCGGTACAGGATCTGATCGCCCCGGAGGACCTCGGCGACCGCGAACGGCTTGCAGTGGATCCCGCCGTCCGCGAGGGTCTGGTACCCCGACGCCTGGTCCAGGGGGGAGATCCCGACCGAGCCGGTCGCGAGCGCGCACACGGCCGGGAGCGGCGTCGTGATCCCCATCTCGTGGGCGACCGCGACGACGTTCTCCGGCCCGACGTCCAGGATCAGCCGAGCGAACACGGCGTTCACCGAGTAGGCGGTGGCGTCGTACAGGTTCATGGAACCCAGGCTCGTCCCCTCCGCGTTGGTCACGACCCACGGCTGGCCGTTGGTCATGCACCGGGGATCGGGGATCACGCCCTGCACGCCCGAGTAGATCGCGGTCGGCAGGATCCCTTGCTCGAACGCGGCCGTCAAGACGTACGGCTTGAAGGACGACCCCGGCTGATGCACGGTCGTGACCGTATCGACCTGGTCCTTCTGGTAGTGCTTGCCGGAGAGCATCGTCCGGCGGCCTCCTGCGCGGCGTGCTGCCAGCTGGGGTCGAGCGTCGTGACGATGCTGAGGCCGCCTTCGGCGAGCGCCTTGTCGCGCTGTTGCGCCGTGGCCCCCAGGAAGGAGTACCAGCCGTTCGGGTTGTCGTGGATCTGCTGCTTCACGTAATCGACGATGAACGGGGGCGTCGGCAGGTGGATCTGGCCGACGTTCTTCGCCAGCCCGAGCGGTTGCTTCTTCGCCTTGGCTCCGCGTTGGTACGTCACCCCCCCGTTGGTGGGGCCGAGCCCGATCATCCTGTTGAGAACGTCGTTGCGCCGCAGCAGCGCCGCGCGCGGGTGGCGCAACGGATCGTAGTTATTGGGTGCCCGGATCATCCCGGCCAGCAGGGCCGCCTGTGTCAGCGTGAGCTTCGAGGCAGGCACGTGGAAATAGAACTGTGCCGCCGTGGCGATGCCGTAGACGTTGTTCCCGAGGTAGACCTGGTTCAGGTACATCTCGAGGATCTTGTTCTTCGTGTACTTCTGCTCGACGCGCATCGCCAGCGCGACCTCTTGGAACTTGCGACCGAACGACCGGTTGGTCGGATCGCCGAGGGTGAGCTTCACCAGCTCCTGGGTGATCGTGGAGCCGCCCTGAACCACTTTCCCGGCCCGGATGTTCGCCGCCAGGGCGCGCAACATCGACGAAGGGTTGAGAGCCCCGTGTTCGTAGAACCCCGAATCCTCGATCGCGAGGACCGCTCGCCGTGCGACGGGAGAGATCTCGCCGAGCGGCACGATCTCGCGGTTATCCAGGTAGACGCGGGCGAGGACCGTCTTCCCGTCGTTCGCATAGATCGTGGAACGCTGGGGGATCGGCGGGATCCGCGTGAAGTTCGCCCCGGCCGCTTGGAGCTTCTTGTCCAGCTCCTTCACGCCGATGCTCATGCCCACGAACGGGGGTGCGATGACGACGGCGGTCAAGCCGGCCGCCGCGATGATCACCGGCACGAGCAGCAGGAGCGCGACCGGTTTGTATGCCCACCGGTCGGTGACCGGACGCGCTGGGATCCGATGGGAAGGCGGCGACGAGGTGCGCATGGGGATCCAGGCGAGGATACCCCGAGGCGGTCGGTACGATGGCACCGTCCATGCGCGCGCGCTCGTCCCTCCGGCTCGCCCTGTTCGTCGGCGTGGTCGCGTCGTCGATGGCACCGGCCCTGGCTGCGGACGCGCAACCGACGGCGCTGCCCTCGGTCGACGTCATCAAGGTCGAAGGAACGCTGGACCGACCGCTCCTGGGGTTCGTCAACGGGATGCTGGACGACGCCTCGGCGAGGGGCGCGACGGTGGTGCTCGAGCTCGACAGTGCGGGCGGCATCGGCCAGGGCGCCGTGGCCCTCGCCGATCGCATCGCCAGCATGCCGGTGCCCGTGATCGTGTGGGTCGGCCCCGTTCCGGCGCGGGCGAGCGGCGGGGCGATGCTCCTGATGCTCGCGTCCTCCCTGGCGTCGGTGGCACCCGGTTCCCAGACGGGACCGCTCGACCCGGTTGACCTGCTGCATCCCGACGCGGCGGTACCCGGGCTCGACGCACGGATCGACGGGTGGCTGCGGGCGCGTGGTCGGACCGTGGATCGTACGCACGAGGATGAGGCGCTCGATGCCCAGCAGGCGATCAGCGATGGCGTCGCCGACTCGGCGTATCCGTCGGTCCTCGACCTGCTGAACGGCATCGACGGTAAGACGGTGCCCACCGCCTCCGGTCCGGTGGTGCTCCATACCCACATCGCGTCGACCGAGGCGGAAGCCCAGGCCGGGCAAGGGGTATCGATCCGGTTCGGCGAGCTGGGGCCGGTCCGGCGGGTCGAACACGCCGTGGCGTCGCCCTCCATGATCTACGTCTTGGTGGTGTTCGGGCTCGCATGCCTCGCGTTCGAGACGACCCAGCCCGGGTTCGGGTTCGCAGGGTTCGCGGGGCTGTTCCTCCTCGCCCTCGGGGCCTACGGCATCACGGTCGTCCCGCCCACCTGGCTCGGACTGGGCGTCTTGCTCGCCGGGCTGGGCGCTCTCGCGCTCGACGTCCGTCTGCGACGCTTCGGGGTCCTCACGTGGGGCGGCACCGGCGTTTTCGCCCTCGGGTCCGTCCTCGTGTACGGACGCGTGGCCGACCCGATCCGGGTCTCACCCTGGCTGATCGCCGGGGCAACGATCGCGGCCTTCCTCTTCTTCGGGTTCGGGCTCACCGTCGCGATCGCCTCGCGCGACCGGATCGTCTCCACGCAGCGGGGGTTGATCGGACTGGTCGGCGAAGCCAGGGGCAAGATGGCTCCGGACGGGCCGGTGTTCGTCAAGGGTGCTCTCTGGCGGGGGCGGAGCCTCGGCGAGCCGATCGCCACCGGCACCCGGGTGCGGGTCCGCGGCGTCGACGGGCTCGTGCTCAAGGTGGAGCCGGAAACCGAGCCCATGGCTCCCAACGACTGAACGGGTTCCGCCCGCCCGCCGTGCATGTGAAGTTCCCGTGATGATGGCGCGACGGGAATCTCCAACGGTGCCATCCGCGAACAACCGGGTAGATGGACGCGGCCTTCGGATCGTGGTGGGAGCGGGGCGTCTGCCGGGGGCAGGACGCGGCCTACTTCTTCGCTCCGTCCTACTTCGAGAAGCGGGCCGAGAAGAACGCCCGCGAGGCGATCGCCAAGGCCCTCTGCGTTCGCTGTCCGGTGCGTGAGCGTTGCCTGGAGTTCGCCCTGGATACGCGGGATCCCCACGGGGTCTGGGGCGGGATGAACGAGATGGAACGACGGACCCTCCTGCGGGCCCGCGACCGCGAGCCGACGGAGCAGCGCGAAGCCGTCTGATCGTGTGGCGGCCGGTCGTGTGGCGGCCGGGCGTGCGAGGATGCCCAGTATGAATGACCAGCGTATCTTGGAACCGCTGCGAAAGCTTGGGATCGGGCTCTCGCCGCCGCCCGCCGCGGTCGCCGCCTACCTGCCATGTGTCGTCCACGGCTCGCTCGCCTTCGTCGCCGGACAGATCGCGATGAGCGACGGCGTCGTCCTGCACCCGGGGTCGCTCGGGAACCAGGTGAGCATCGACGAGGGCGTCGATGCAGCGCGACGGGCGGCCCTGCAAGCCCTGTCGGCCTTGCGCGACGCGCTCGGCGGTTCGTTCGAACGGGTCGAGCGGATCCTCCAGGTGACCGTGTTCGTCGCCTCGGCGCCGGGCTTCGTCGACCATCCGAAGGTCGCCAACGGTGCGAGCGAGCTCGTGGCGGAGATCCTCGGTGACGCGGGCCGGCACGCGCGCGGGGCGGTCGGCGTGTCGTCGCTGCCGCTGGGTGCTCCCGTCGAGCTGCTGATGACGGCGGCCGTGGAGGCCGCGTAGCTCAGTCTTCTCGCGGGAACCGGACGTCGCCACGTCGCCTGGTTATCCCCTGGCTGTCGAGCCATTCGGCGAGGGGGACCGCGAACTTCCGGCTCGTGCCGAGCTCCTCGCGGAGCGTGCTCACGGTGATCCCGTCCGCGGCGTGCTGGTGGATGAGCGCGACCGCCCGGTCGACCAGCGCCGGCGCGACGACGAGCTCAGGCGAGATGCGGACGACGTTTCCGGCGCGCGATGCGGCGTCGATCACGTCTCGAGGGGTGCCGGCGTGGAGCAGCTCCTTGACCGTCGGGGGCAGAGCCTCGTGCTCGCCCGAGATGCGCTCGAGGAGCGTGCGGACGTCGTCCGCACGCTCCTCGAGCGCGACCCGATGGGTGGCGAGACGCACGGTGGTCGATGTGCGGACGATCGATCCTTCCGAGGCGAGCAGATCCAGCAGGGTGTCCGACAGGCCGCCTGCGCGCGGCGCGCCGGCACGGCGCGCCGCGTCGCCGGCGGCCTGTCGGACGACGCCGAGCGGCGCGCCCTCTTCGAGCGGTTCGACCCGGTGGAACGCGCCCAACAGGTCGTGCACGGCGTCACGCACCGCCTGCCGCACGGCCGGCGCGACGCACCACCCGTCGTGCGGGTCGGGGGGCTCCCCGCCGGTGAGGAGCGCCACGTCCTCGGCGCGGACCGCGCCACGTTCCTCGATCAGGAGATGGGGGAGGTCGCCGCGTGCCGCCGCCGCGCGCCGCGCGAGGAACGACCGATGCCGTGGATCGGCGGCGCGCGGCGGCCCGACGTCGAGGACGGTCCCGCCGCCGACCGTGCGTTGCCTCCCCGATTCGCGCACCACGAACCGGTCGAAGACATCGAGCACCAGCGGCTCGGCGGTGCGCACGCGCGCGAACGGCTCGTCGAGCAGCCGGATCTTCGCGTCGACCTCGGCCGCTCCGGCGTACACCTTGAACGCCCCGCGGCCCGGGATCCGCTCGAGGTCGCGCACGGGCCGGATCGCGACGTCGAAGACCGTCGTCGGGCTCCACGATCCGGGTTCGGCGAGGACGTCGCCCCGGGCGAGTTCGTCGCGTTCGGCGCCGGTGAGGTTGGCGGCCACCCTCGTGACCGGGCAGGCCTTCGCCTCGTCGTGCTTGTGGGTCTGGAGGCCGCGCACGCGGATCCGCCGCCCCGCCGGATACGCCTCGACGGTCTGGGACGCGCTCAGACAGCCGCCCGTGAGCGTCCCGGTCGCGACCGTGCCCGCGCCCTTGATCGTGAAGACGCGGTCGACGAACAGCCGCGTGCGCGCGGGCTCCGGAAGGGGCGCCGCCCTGAGGAGGGTGTCGAGCGCCGCGACGAGCGTGTCGAGCCCCGCGCCGGTCTCGGCGGAGACGGGGATCACGGGAGCGTCGGCGAGCGCGGTTCCCGCGACCCGTTCGAGCACCTCTTCGGTCGCGAGCGCGAGCGTCTCCTCGTCGACCAGATCGCGTTTCGTGAGCGCGACGACGCCGCCGGCCACACCGAGGACGTCGAGGATCTGCAGGTGTTCCTCGGACTGCGGTTTCCACCCCTCGTCCGCCGCGACGACGAACAGGACGAGGCGCACCGGACCGACCCCCGCGAGCATGTTCCCGACGAACCGCTCGTGCCCGGGCACGTCCACGAACCCGATCTGGCGACCGCTGGGGAGGGTGCACCACGCGTACCCGAGGTCGATCGTGAGGCCGCGTCGTTTCTCCTCCGCCCACCGGTCCGGGTCCATCCCGGTCAACCGCATGATCAGGGACGACTTCCCATGGTCGACGTGGCCGGCCGTCGCGATGACGCGCAGCTCCCCGGTCACGTCAATCCTCGTCGTCGAGGTCGTCGCCCTCCAACGCGTAAAGGACCGCGCGGGCGAGATCGTGCAGCTGCTCGTCCGTGACGGTGCGGACGTCGAGCACCACGTTGCCGTCCTCGACCCTGCAGAAGACCGATGGGGAGCCGCCGCGGAGACGGGCGGCGAACGCCGGCGGGTCGGGAGCCTTCATCCGCACGCCCCACGACGGGAGCGCGAGCCCGGGGAGCGAGCCTCCGCCGACGACCGATTCGCACCGCACGACGTGCGCCCCCTCGAGGTCGCCGCCGATCGACCGGGAGAGGCGATGCGCCCGCTTCGCGAGCACCTCGTCGCCGGCGTGCATCATCGCGTGGACGGGAACCTCGTCGTGGCGGCCCGTCGCGTGCAGCCGGAGCGTCGCCTCGAGCGCCGCGACCTGGAGCTTGTCGACGCGCATCGCCCGGGCGAGCGGGTGGGAGCGGAGCCGGCGGATCACGTCGGCCCGCCCGACGATGCACCCGGCCTGCGGACCCCCGAGGAGCTTGTCGGCGCTGCACGTGACGAGGTCGGCGCCGTCCGCGAGGGCGCCGCGGACGGTCGGCTCGTCGCCCGGGAAGCCGCGCTCATGCTCGAGCAGCCCAGAGCCGACGTCGTAGAAGAAGGGGATCCCCGTCCTCCGAGCGAGGGCTCCGAGTTCCTTCGCCGAGACGTCGGCGGTGAAGCCGACCACCTTGTAGTTGGACGGATGAACCTTGAGGATCGCCGCCGACCGGTCGTCCAAGGCGTTGCGGTAGTCCGCCAGGCGGGTCCGGTTGGTCGTGCCGACCTCGACCAGCCTGGCCCCGGATGCCTTCATGATGTCGGGGATCCGGAACTCCCCGCCGATCTCGATCAGCTCGCCCCGCGAGACCAGGACCGATCTCCCTTTCGCGAGCGCGGCGAGCGCGAGGACCACCGCGGCCGCACAGTTGTTCACGACGAGGGCGTCCTCCGCCTCGGTGAGCGAGGCAAGGAGCAGCTCAGCCCGGCTCGACCGGCGGCCGCGGACCCCGCTGGTGCGATCGACCTCGAGGTCGGCGTAGCCGCTCGCCGTCTGCGCGATGGCGCGGATCGCGGATCCGGCGAGCGGCGCGCGTCCCAGGTTCGTGTGCAGGAGGACCCCCGTCGCGTTGATGACCGGCGTCAGCCCGAACGCCGTGTCCGCCGCTCGCCCGATCGCGACCGTGAGGATCTCGTCGTCCGACGGAGGCTCGGTGCCGTCTGCCGCGATCGCGCGGATCTCGCTCAACGTCGCGAGGAGCGTCCGCTTCAGCAGCGGGCGGCCGACGGTCGCCGATGCGCGTTGCCCGGGCTCCGACCGCAGCAGGGTATCGACCGACGGCACCTTCCTGCGGACGTCCCCCGCCATGCTCGCGAGCCTACAGCGGTAAGATGCCGCGCGATGTCCGACACCGACGTCCGTCCGGCCTTCCAGAGCTCGGACCTCATGAACATGGTGCGCGGCGGCGGGGTGGACATCGTTCCCGCCGGCGAGTTCGCCACCGAGGAGATGATCCTCAACATCGGCCCGCAGCACCCGTCGACGCACGGGGTGCTCAGGATCGTCGTCGAGCTGGACGGGGAGGTCATCACGCGCGCCGAGCCGGTGATCGGCTACATGCACCGCGGAGCCGAGAAGCTCGCCGAGTTCCGCGACGCGCGTCAGACGCTCGTGCTGATGAACCGCCACGACTGGCTGTCGGCCTTCAACAACGAGCTCGGCTGGACGATCGCTGTCGAGCGACTGGCCGAGATCGAGGTTCCCGATCGCGCACAGTGGATCCGAACGATGTTCGCCGAGTTGAACCGGATCATGAACCACCTCGTGTTCATGGGCTCGTACCCGTTGGAGCTGGGCGCGATGACGCCGATCTTCTATTCGTTCCGCGAGCGTGAGATGGTGCAGGATCTCGTCGAGTCGGCGACCGGGGCGCGGATGCACCACTCGTTCGCCCGTGTCGGCGGGCTGAAGGACGATCTGCCTCGTGGGTTCCTCAAGCGCGCCGGCGAGGTACTCGCGGCCCTCCGGCGCCTGCTGAAGGAGTACGACCAGCTCATCATGGGCAACGAGATCGTCTTCAAGCGGTGCCGCGACGTCGGTCCGATCCATCCGAACATCGCGATCGCGTACGGCTGCTCCGGCCCCACGTTGCAGTCCACGGGGGTCGCGATGGACCCGCGGAAGGACACGCCCTACGAGAAGTACGGTGAGGTCGAGTTCGAGGTCCCTGTCGGCGAGCACGGGGACTCGTACGACCGACTGTGGGTATTGGTGCAGCGCGTGCGGCAGTCGTGCGACATCGTCGAACAGTGCCTCGACCGGCTCCCGCCCGGTCCGTACCGGACGAGCGGCCTGCTCAACAAGGCGATCAAGATCCCCGAGGGCGAGATCTACATCCGCACCGAGAATCCGCTCGGCGTCCAGGGCTACTACGTGGTGGGCAACGGGAAGAAGGAGCCGTAC
>VAYF01000343.1 GCA_005883885.1 Actinomycetota bacterium
TCGACCAGGCGTCGCTGCCGCTCGACGGCCACTACCACTACACGGCCACCGGCGACGGTGTGACCGCCTACGTCATCGACACCGGGATCCGGCTGAGTCACCACGAGTTCGGCGGTCGCGCCGTCAGCGGGTTCGACGCCGTCGACGGTGGAGAGGCCGGCGACTGCAACGGCCACGGCACCCACGTGGCGGGCACCATCGGCGGCTCGACCTACGGGGTGGCCAAGCGCGTGCGCCTGGTCGCCGTTCGCGTCCTCGACTGCAGTGGCCAGGGGTCGACGGCCGCGGTCATCGCCGGCATCGAATGGGTCGCTACCAACCACCGGCCGGGCGAGCCGGCCGTCGCCAACTTGAGTCTGGGTGGCACGACGAGCACCGCGCTCGACGCTGCGGTCCGGAAGGCGATAGCCGACGGCGTGAGCTTCGCGGTCGCCGCCGGCAACGGCGACACCCGCGGCAACGGCGTCGACGCCTGCCACTCGTCCCCGGCGCGGGTCGCCGACGCGATGACGGTGGGCGCCACCGACAGCGACGACCACCGGGCGTCGTTCTCCAACGTCGGCCGCTGCGTCGACTGGTTCGCGCCCGGTGTCGACATCACCTCGGCCTGGAACACCGGCGATGCCGCCACGAAGGTGCTGAGCGGCACGTCGATGGCGACGCCGCACACCACCGGCGTGGCCGCCCTCTACCTCGAGACGCACGCGGCGGCCACGCCGGTCGAGGTGCGTGACGCGCTCCACGCCATGGCGGTGCAGGGCGTCGTGCAGAACGCCAGGAGCACCAACGCCGACCTCCTCCACACGGAGATGTAGTCGACCAGGGAGGGCTAGTTTCCCGGTCATGACGATCACCGACGTGGCCGGGGCCCAGGCCCTCGGCATCGACCCCGAGAAGCTCGACATCCTGCTGACCCGCTGCCGCAAGGACGTCGACGACGGCCTGCTGCCGTCGTGCCAGGTGGCGCTGGCGCGCGACGGACGGCTGGCGGCGTTCGAGACCTTCGGCACATCGACGAACGACACGCGCTACGTCATCTTCTCGGCAACCAAGGCCGTGGTCGCGAGCGCGGTGTGGTTGCTCATCGCCGACGGGTCGCTCGACATCTCCAAGCGGGTGGTCGACTACATCCCCGAGTTCGGCACCAACGGCAAGGACGTCGTCACGGTCGAGCAGGTCCTGCTGCACACGTCCGGCTTCCCCCACGCGCCGCTGGGCCCGCCCCAGTGGTCCGACCGCGCGCAGCGGCTCGAGCGCTTCTCGCAGTGGCGGCTCAACTGGGAGCCGGGCACCCGCCACGAGTACCACCCCACGTCGGCGCACTGGGTGCTGGCCGAGCTCATCGAGCGCCTCACCGACACCGACTACCGGCGGTTCGTGCGCGGCCACGTGGTCGACCCTCTCGGGCTCGGTATCTCCCTCGGGATCCGCGAGGACGAGCGCGACTCGGTCGCGCCCCTGTCGCCGGTCGGTGAGCCCACCGACCCCGACGAGCTCGAGCGGCTGCTCGGCATACGGGAGCTGCCCATCACCGAGGTCACCGAGGAGGCGCTGCTGATGTTCAACGAACCGAGCGCGCTCACAGTCGGCGTGCCCGGTGGCGGCGCCGTCAGCACCGCGGCCGATCTTGCGCTCTTCTACCAGGGCCTCCTGCACAACCGCGACAAGATCTGGGACCCCGACCTCCTCGCCGACGCCACCGGACGCGTGCGCAACCGGTTCCCCGACCCCCTCACCGGCGTCCCCGCCAACCGCGGGCTCGGCGTGGTCATCGCCGGTGACGACGGGCGCTCGGCCGGCCGGGGCCTCGGCCACACCGTCTCGCCGCGCGCCTTCGGCCACAACGGCGCCGGCGGCCAGGTCGCCTGGGCCGACCCCGACACCGGGCTCTCGTTCGTCTATCTCACCAACGGCCTCGACCGGAACCAGTTGCGCGAGTGGCGCCGTTCCTCGGGTGTCGCCAGC
>VAYF01000160.1 GCA_005883885.1 Actinomycetota bacterium
TACAAGGGCAACCGGCTGCCCGATCCCGAGGAGCTGCCGCAGCAGTTCGTCCTCCTCCGCCAGGTGCTCGACCCGACCGGGATGCTCCAGGCGCAGACCGAAGGGTGGGAGGCCGAAGACGCGATCGGCGCGTTCTGCCTGGACGCTCGCGACGACGACCGGATCGAGATCGTCTCCGGCGATCGCGATCTGATCCAGCTGGTCCGCGACCCCGTCGTGAAGCTGCTGTTCACCGTGCGCGGTGTGTCGGAGCTCTTGGAGTTGGACGAGGCGGGGGTCCTGGCGAAGTACGAGGTGCCGGCGAGCCGCTACGGGGAGTTCGCGATCCTGCGTGGGGACCCATCGGACGGGCTCCCGGGCGTCCGCGGCGTCGGCGCGAAGACTGCGCGCGACCTGGTGCTCGCGTATCCGTCGATCGACGCGTTGCTCGAAGCGGCGGCAGCGGGCGACCGCCGGCTCAAGCCGGGGGTGCGCGCGCGCCTCCTGGAGGCGCGCGCGTACCTCGACTCGATGGGCCGCCTCGTCCCGGTCAACGCCGACGCGCCCCTGTCGCTCTGGGCGGGCGACCGGGACGAGGCGGCGCTGAAGGATCTCGCGACCGAGCTGGGCCTCAAGGGCCCGGTCCAACGCCTCCTCGCTGCGCAGGCCACGACCGGTACCGGCTGAACGACCCACGGCCGAACGGTCCGGACCGAAGGCCCGATAGCATCCCCCCGGCCGGCCTTGTACCCTGGGCCGATGCCGGAACGGAACCCCGGCCGTTCCGATCGGAGGGATCGAAGGTGGCGACCACGAGTGACGATGTGCGCGGGTCGAGCGTGTCCACGATCGACAGCGCGTTCGTGGAACTCGTCAGACGCTTCCATGCCAACTACCCGACGTTCCGGATCGGCGACGACCTGATCCGCCGGTACCACCTGGCCGCGTCCACCCGCGGGTTCGTGATCCTGTGCGGGCCGAGCGGGACAGGGAAGACGTGGTTGGCGCAGGCGTACGCCGAGATCGTGGGCGCGCGGATCAAGCTGGTCGCCGTCGACCCGAGCTGGTCCTCGAACGAGGATCTCCTGGGCTACCTCTCGCCCCTCGATGGCTTCTACCACCACACACCGTTCAGCGAGTTCGTGGCCGATGCCGCGCGGGAATGGAACTCTGCGAACGGCGCGGGCCGGTCGGCTCGGGAATTCCACGTGATCTTGGACGAGATGAACCTGGCACGCGTCGAGCACTACTTCAGCCGCTTCCTGTCGGCCATGGAGATCCGCACGCGCGAAGGCGTGGCGCGACTCGACCTGGCACCCGGGCACACGGTCGAGCTCACGCCCAACCTCAAGTTCTCCGGGACGGTCAACGTCGACGAGACGACGCACGGGTTCGCTGACAAGGTCTACGACCGCGCCCAGGTGATCGAGCTTCCGCTGTCGCGCGAGCACGTCATGGACCACATGCAGGGGCGGCCGTACGCCGATGTCGTCCTGGGCGTGTGGGACATCTTCCACGACGTCTCACCGTTCGGGTTCCGCGTCCTGGACGAGATCGACGCCTACGTCACGGCCGCGGAAGAGGTCGGCACCGATTGGCGCACGGCGTTGGACGAGCAGCTGATGCAGAAGGTCCTGCCGCGCGTGCGGGGCGACGAATCCGCCCGCGAGGCGATCAACGCCTTCCTCGACCTCGCGTCGGGCAACTACCCGCTCTCGGCAGCGAAGATGCGCGCGATGCGCCGGGACCTCGACGAGCATGGCTTCGTCGCCTACTTCTGAGCCGTCGGACACGCTCGCCCCGCTCCGCACCGCGGTCCGTAGCCACGCGGGCAAACCGGGACTCGCCGTGATCCTGCCGAAGCTCCAGCAGGGACATCGTCGCGAGCTCCGGAGGGAGCCGCACTGGTCCAAGGAGGAGCTCGTCCGGCACCCGGAGCCACGCGAGCTGATCCGTTCGATGCGCAAGCCCGGCAACCTCGATGTCGAGGGCCGTCCGGTCTACACGTTGGACGAGCGCCGACTGCTCACGGCCGACATCTACGAGAACCGTATGGTTCGCGCGGTGGTCGAAGACGTCCGGGGTCGGCTGCGCTCGGCTGCGCGACGCGACGCCGATGCGAAGGAGCTGCTCCACGAGCTGGACGCGGCCGTCGCGTTGGCGCCGTTCCTGGATGAGGTGCGCGTCGTGGCCAACCTCAGGTACCGACCGACGGCGACCCTCACGAAGGACCCGCTGTATCGAGCGGTGCTCGCCGTCCGGCGCTAGTCAGTCGATCCGTCGCCGACGGCGACGTGCACGACGGAGCGGGCCAACCACCCGGGCACGTTCGGCCGCGCGACGGAGGTCGCGCTCCCGCCGGATCAGCTCCTCGCGGCGATCGCTCCACAGAAGATTCATCGACATCTTGGCTCCCTCCTTCCGACCGCTGTATCCTTCGATATGAAGATACTTGAGATGGAACTTCGATGTCAAGCCTTCCTATCTCGAAAGGACAGAAGAGGTCATGGCGAAGCAGCGGAAGGACTCGATCGACCGGTTCGTCGAGGGCGCGGTACTGCTCTTCCCCACCCTGGAGCCGGAGGTCGAGGCGGCCGTCGACCGGATCATGAAGATCACGAAATACCTCGACCGGCTCACCGAACGGACCGTCGGGATCTTCGGCATCAACACCGGGGAGTTCCGACTCCTCTTGCTGATGCACCGGCAGGCACCCGGGACGCGGATGAGCGCCGGCGCGCTCGCCGAACGTTTGAACCTCTCCTCGAGCGCGATGACCAACAGGCTCGACCGGCTCGAGGAGCGCGGGCTGATCGCCCGGGAACGCGATCCGGACGATCGCCGGAGCGTCCTCGTATCCATCACTCCCCATGGTGAGGACGTGGTCGGGCAGGCGGTGCAGCAGCAGGCCAAGAAGGAGTCGGATTTCCTCGACGCGTTGAAGCCCGAGGAGCAACGCCGCCTGAACACGTTCCTGCGTTCCCTGATCCTGGAGATCGAGGACCGGGGCGAGCTCGCGTCGCTGCACGGCTCCGGGCCGGATCAGAGCGAGGAGTAGGTCTCCAGATCGGCCTCGACCTTCGGGACGACCCCGACGACGTAGTTGCCGTCCACGCACCCGGAGCACCAGCTGGAGGCAGCGATCTTCGTCGCGGTCGTCGACGCGTCGGCGCACCGACGGAGGGACGTCACGATCGCGCCGTACCCGTAGACGTCCCACCCGTTCTGGATCGTCTCCTTGGTTGCCTCGAGCCCCTGTTCCAACGAGATGAAGTTCTGCACCCCGGCCCCGTTGAAGTCCGTTGAACCCGGCATGCGGTGCGTCGTCGCGAGCGGGTTCCAGGCGGCTTGCGTGAACTCCTGCACCTGCCAGGCGACCACGACGACACGGTTCTCACGACACGTCGGTGCGCTGAAGATGCGGAGCAGGAGGTTCGCCCAATCGCCGTACGAGACGTGGTCGGCGCCCTGGAACGCGCGAGCGACGGCGGCAACATCCTCGGCGTGCAAACGCTCCTTGAGCCGAGCGATCAACGTCACGATGCGATCGCGGGTCTCGCTCAGCTGTGCGAGCGCCGCCTGCTCGCTCGCGAGCGCGTTCGCCTGTTCCTCCTGAGCGACGCGCAGCTCCTGGACGGTCGCCTGCTGCGCGGCGAGGGCGCCGTCGAGCGTCCTCGCGCGCACATCGAGCCTGGCCTTCGCCGCCGCGAGTCCCGCAACGGCTCGCTCGCGGTCGGCAACGATCGCGTCGCCGAGCGCGAGCCGGTCCTGGAGGTCCACCATCGAGCTCGCCTCCAGGAAGGCGCCGAGCACATCGGCCTGCGCCAGCCCTCCCGGCGAGTTCATGAAGGCGTCCACCACGGTGTCGTGCAACCGCGACTCGGCGTCGGCGTACGCCGCCTGGGCCGCCTCGAGTTCGTCACGGACCGCCACCCGGGAGGCGAGGACGAGTCCGAGCGCGCGCTCGGCGACGTCGATCCGCCGATCCGCGGCCGCCACGCGGCCGCGGATCGCCTCGACGGCGGTCGCCTGCTCGGCGATCTGGGATACCAGATCGCCGAGGTCCGCCCGGGCACGGTGCAGCTTCGCGTCGGTGGACGCGCCGCTCGCCGGCACGATGCCGACGAGCAGCGCCACCGCCACGAGCAGCGCGCACGCACGAACGCGAGACCCATCCCCGGTCATGCAGGAGCTATCGACGCCCCACAGAGGGTGGTTGAACCGGCGCCGGTCGCCGGTCCCTAGACTGCCGCCCGTGTCACCTCGACCCCGACTCGGCGTCCAGCTCCCCGAGGTGGAACGCGAGGTCCGGTGGCCCGAGTACGTGGCCATGGCGCTGGCGGCGGAGGAGGTGGGGTTCGACTCGGTCTGGGTCGGCGACCATTACCTGTACCGAGGGGACGGCCGCCCCGAGCGGGGTCCCTGGGAGGCCTGGACGCTCCTCGCCGGCCTCGCCACCGTCACGAGCCGCGTGCGGCTGGGCCCCCTCGTCGCCTGTCTCAACTTCCACCCGCCGGCGGTGCTCGCCAAGATCGCCGCCACGGTCGATGAGGTGAGCGACGGCCGCTTGGTCCTGGGGATGGGGGCCGGCTGGAACCGTACGGAGTTCGATGCCTTCGGGATCCCGTTCGACCATCGCGGGTCGCGGTTCGAGGAGTCCTTCCAGATCGTCCGACGGCTGCTGGACGGGGAGCGGGTGACCTTCGCGGGGCGTTGGCATTCGACCAGCGATGCGGTCCTGCTGCCGAAGCCCGGCGGGCGACCGACGCTGATGGTCGGCTCCACGGGCCCGCGCGTCCTGGCCGCGACCCTCCCCCACGTCGACGTGTGGAACACCTGGTACGACCTGTTCGCGAACACGCCGGATGGGTTCGCCCGTGAGAGCCGGACGATCGACCATGCGTGCGAGCGCGCGGGTCGAGACCCGGTGACCCTCGAGCGCAGCGCGTGTCTGCTGGTTCGGTTCCCCGACGGTTCGGGCGAACGGCCAGACGAACCGGGCGTCGAGCCCGTCGATCCGTCGGACCTCGGCGCCGCGCTGGATGCCTTCGCGGACGCCGGCGCGGACGAGGTGATCCTCGTGTGCGATCCGATCACCGAGCGGTCGATCCGCTCGCTCGGCGCCACCCTCGGCTGATCCTCGTCAGTCCCCCAGGAGCCGGCGCGCAACGGCGGACACCATCATCCCGAGACCGGCCCCGCCGACCAGGTCCAGAGGAAGGTGCGCGCCCACGAACATCCGGCCGAACGCGGTGGTCAGGGTTCCGGTAACCAACAGGGGGTGCGACCATCGTGGGGTCGCGGGCCACCCGGTGATGGCGATCGTGGTCGCGACCGCCGTGTGGCCCGAGAGCCACCCGAGGTCGCCGTCGATCTTCTCGCGGGTCCGGACGTCCATGAGGACGCCCTCGGGTCGCGGACGCCCCCCGAGCACCTTCGCCTGCTTCGCCAGCACCCACGCCGCGGTGCCGCCGACCCCGAGCGCGGCGGCAAGGCGCGGCTTCCCGGCGAGCAGGGCGACGGCCGAGACGGCGGGAACCGACCCGAACGTTCCCATCTGCATCACCGAGCGGACCGGGATCGTGAGCGCATCGGTCGCGTCGTTGGCGGCTCGGAAGATCTCCTCCTCAATGGGGCCGATACCCGAGCGCCGCACCTGGACCAGGCTCGCCCCGAAGAGCGCCGCGCCGGCGAGGAACGAACCCGTGTCCCGGCCGAGGGATCGGCTCAACCGACCACGACCTGTCCGCCGCGGATCACCGTGTGGATCAACGGGACGCCCGGTCGGTACGCGAGGTGCACGGACGAGGGACCATCGATCGCGATCAGGTCGGCGCGGGCACCCACGGTGAGGCCGCCGACGTCGGTGCGACGGAGGGCCGACGCACCGCCGGCGGTCGCCGCCCACACGGCCTCGTGCGGTGTCATCCCCATCGCCGTGACGGCGAGCGCCACGACGATGGGCATGCTCGTCGTGAACGACGTCCCGGGGTTGCAGTCGGTCGCGAGCGCCACGGTCACCCTCGCGTCGAGCAGCGCCCGGGCGTCCGGCCACGGCGACCGGGTCGAAAGGTCGGCCACCGGGAGCAGGGTCGCGACGACGTTCGCGGCGGCGAGCGCCTCCCGATCCTCGGCTCGCAGGTACGTGAGATGGTCGGCGCTCGCCGCCCCGAGCTCGGCGGCGAGCTGCGCGCCGGGGCCGTGATCCAGCTGGTTCGCGTGGACGCGGAGTCCCATCCCGCGGTCGCGCGCGGCCGTGAGCACCCGCCGCGCCTGCGGGCCATCGAACGCGCCGCGGTCGCAGAACACGTCGCACCAGCTCGCGAGCGGTGCGCACGCATCGAGCATCGCACCGCACACCAGGTCGACGTAGCCGTCCGGGTCGTCGGCACACTCGGCCGGGACGACGTGGGCGCCGAGGAACGTCACCTCGTCGGCGACCGTCCCGGCGATCGTGAGCAGCCGCGCCTCGTCCTCGACCGTGAGGCCGTATCCCGATTTCACCTCGAGCGTGGTCGTTCCGGAGCGGAGCGCTTCGCGGGCGAGCCGGCGCGCACCGTCCAACAGCACCTCGTCGGTGGCGGCTCGGGTGGCGTCGACCGTCGCGCGGATCCCGCCGGCCTCGTACGGCTCCCCTCGCATCCGGGCATCGAACTCCTCGGTCCGGTCACCCGCGAAGACCAGGTGCGTATGAGCGTCGACGAAGCCGGGGAGCGCGGCGCGCCCCTCGACGTCGAGCGACGGGCCCGGGACGCCCTCGGGCGCGGCGGATCGCGACCCGGTCCACACGACCCGGTCGCCGTCGATCGCGACCGCGGCGTCGTGGACGATCCCGAGCGGCGGGCCGTGCGATGGATCGTTGGTGACGAGCTCGCCGATCCCCTCGACGAGCACGGATCACGCCTCGGTCATCGGGATCCGGACGTCGCGTTCGGCCGCGACCTGCTCGGCCGCCTCGTAACCCGCGTCGACGTGGCGGAAGATCCCCATCACGGGATCGTTCGTCAGGACGCGCTCGGCCTTCCGCCCCGCGAGCTCGGTTCCATCGACCACGACGACCTGACCCGCGTGGATCGACCGGCCGATGCCCACCCCCCCGCCGTGATGGATGCTGACCCACGAGGCGCCGCTCGCGGTGTTGACGAGCGCGTTCAGCAGCGGCCAGTCGGCGATCGCGTCCGAGCCGTCGAGCATGGCCTCGGTCTCACGGTACGGCGAGGCAACGGAGCCGCAGTCCAGATGATCGCGGCCGATCACGATCGGCGCCGACAGCTCGCCGCGAGCGACCATGTCGTTGAACCGCATCCCCAGCCGATGCCGCTCGCCGTACCCGAGCCAGCAGATCCGCGCGGGCAGCCCCTGGTAGGCCACGCGCTCGCCGGCCATCCGGATCCACCGGGCGAGCGGCTCATTCCCGGGGAACTCCTCCAGCACGGCCCGGTCGGTCGCGGCGATGTCGGCTGGATCGCCGGACAACGCGGCCCAGCGGAACGGGCCCTTGCCTTCGCAGAACAACGGTCGGATGTACGCGGGGATGAACCCCGGGTAGTCGAACGCACGATCGAGACCCCCGAGCCTGGCCTCGGCGCGGAGGTTGTTGCCGTAGTCGAAGACCTCCGCTCCCCCGTCGAGGAACGCGACCATCCCGGCGACGTGTGCGGCCATCGACGCGCGCGCTTGGCGTGTGTATCCCTCGGGGTCGCGCTCGCGCAGGGACGCGGCATCGGTCAGCGAGAGCGCCTGCGGGACGTACGCGAGGGGGTCGTGGGCGCTCGTCTGGTCGGTCACGATGTCGATCGGCGCATCCATCGCGGCGAGCGCGGGCACGATGTCGGCCGCGTTGCCGAGAACGCCGATCGACAGCGGCTCCCGCCGGTCGCGAGCATCGGTGGCCAGGCGCACGGCCTCGTCCACGTCGTCGACCATGACGTCGAGGTAGCGCGTCTTGATGCGCCGCTCGATCCTCGCCGGGTCGACCTCGATGCAGAGCACGACGCCGTCGTTCATGGTGACGGCCAGCGGCTGCGCGCCCCCCATGCCGCCCAGGCCGGCCGTCAGGGTGATCGTCCCGGCGAGCGACCCGCCGAACCGCTTCGCGGCGATCGCCGCGAACGTCTCGAACGTCCCCTGGAGGATCCCCTGCGTCCCGATGTAGATCCACGAGCCGGCCGTCATCTGGCCGTACATCGTGAGCCCGAGCGCCTCGAGCCGGCGGAACTCCTCCCAGGTCGCCCACTCCGGGACGAGGTTGGCGTTCGCGATCAGGACGCGGGGAGCCCATTCGTGCGTGGTGACCACACCCACGGGTTTGCCCGACTGCACCAAGAGCGTCTCATCGCCCTCGAGGCGCTGGAGCTCGCGGACGATCGCATCGAACGCCGGCCAGGAGCGGGCGGCCTTCCCGGTGCCGCCATAGACCACGAGGTCCTCGGGACGCTCGGCGACGTCGGCGTCGAGGTTGTTCATCAACATCCGCATCGCGGCTTCCTGCTGCCAGCCCTTGCAGGTGATCGTCGCCCCGCGCGGGGCGCGAACCTCGGGACGCGCCGCCTCTCGTTGCCCGATCGGGATGAGGCCCGCGAGGCGACCGGCTACGAACGTGGGGCGCGCCCGGCTCCAGGGCATCCGCCTCGAGCAGCTCCTCCGGACGATCGTCGTCCGTCGCGGCGAGCGTGACTACGTGTTCGTCCTGGTGCCCGGCGGGCGACAGATCGACTGGCCGAAGCTGCGCGCGAACCTCGGGACGCGCCGCCTCTCGTTGCCCGATCGGGATGAGGCCCGCGAGGCGACCGGCTACGAACGTGGGGCGATCACGCCCTTCGGTTCGCGGACGGCATGGCCCGTCGTGGCGGACGCAGGGATCCGGTCCGCCGGCCGGGTCGCGATCGGAGCCGGCGCCCATGGGGTCAACCTCCACGTGGCCGGCGACGATCTCGTTCGAGCGCTCGGAGCGAGCGTCGTCGACGTCACGAAGAGCGACGACGGATGATGGCTCAGTACGGGCGCCGCTGCGACAGGACGATCACGATCACCGCGGCGCCCATCGCGAGCACGACGGCGATGATCACGAAGAGCTGTGCGGAGCTGCTGATCTGCAACTGCGTGGAGAGCTGCGCCCCCAGGTCCTGATAGATCGTCGTCAGGGCCCCGGCCGACGCGGCGGTCGAGGTCTGCGCGCCGGTCGCGCTGGCGATCTGAGACAGCAGGCCCGCGTCGGCGGCGCCCGGGCCCGTGGTCTTTCCCAGCACCACGGTGTACACGGGCACGCCGATGGAGGCGGCGCGAGCGGCTGCATCGAGCGGGGCAACCTGACTCCCTGTGTCACGACCGTCCGACAACAGCACCGCCACCGCCGCGCTCGTGCCCCGTGCGTTCCACTCCTGCTGGATCGCGTCGAGCGTCGTCGACAGCCCGTCCCCGATCACGGTTCCGTGACCCTGCTGCGGATGGTTCAACGCGACGCCGACCTTGGTGTGGTCGACCGTGGGTTGGACGAGGACCGTCGCCTTGTCGGCGAACGTCACGAGCCCGACGTAGAAGGACCCGGGGAGCTGCGCGACCAGGGTCTCGGCCGCTTGCTGGGCAGCGGCCAGCCGGTTCGGCGTCACGTCGGTGGCGTTCATCGAGAGCGAGACATCGAGGACGAGCACCACCGTCGGCGGCTTCGCGGTTCGCGAGACCCGGAACTGAGCCAGGGCGACCCCGAGCGCAACGACCGCGCCGATCAGCAGCAGGATCGGCAGACGCCGGAGCCACGCGGGAGCCTGTTGGAAGGATGAGGCCTTCTTCTTCACGGGCCTGCGGCGGGCGGGCGCGGCCGAAGGCCGCGCCCGCCCATCGCTGGTACTCGTACCGGCCCCACGCTGCCGTGACCCGACGAGGAAGACCACGCCGATGACCACGGCGAGGACGGCGATCGTGATCAGGATCTGCATGGGCCGCTTACGGTATCGGACGATAGCTACCGACGTTCAGGTACCGCCTTTCCATCCCCCTCGGGTATGCAGCGATATCCCCCACCCTGCCGACACCACGGGTATGCACAACATCGGGAGGCACATCGCACGCGGAGCAGCGGTCCTGGTCGTTCTCGGCCTGATCCCGCTCGTCACCGCGACACCGGCCCTGGCGGCCCGTCAGAAGACGATCCGGATCAACGACGCATCGATCGTGGAGGGCGACACCGGCCAGAAGACCATGACGTTCACGATCTCGTGGAGCGGCTCGAAGGGCGGCGCGGCACCGTCGGTTCATTACGCGACCGCGGACGTGACGGCGACAGCCGGCGCGGACTACACGACGAAGTCGGACACGGCCACCCTCACGAACGGCGGATGTAAGTGCGCGACGGTGAGCATCTCGATCCTCGGCGACACGTGGACCGAGGGGACGGAGACCTTCGCGGTCAACCTCTCGAGCCCCGTCAACGCGACGATCGCCGACGCCCAGGGCATCGGGACGATCTACGACAACGAGGGGCCTCCGTCGTTCGTCGTCGGCGACGTCTCGGGGGCTGAGGCGAGCGGAACCCTGACGTTCTGCGTGCTGCTCACGAACGCGAACGGCTCGCCCGTAAGCGTGGACTACGCGACCGCCGACGGCACCGCGATCGCGGGCTCCGACTACGCGTCGACCTCCGGCACGCTCACGTTCAATCCCGGACAGACCTCGAAGTCGGTCCCCGTCACGATCGTCGACGACGCGCTGGCGGAGGACGACGAGACCCTCACATTGAACCTTTCGAACGCGACCGGTGGGATCGCGATCGCGGACCCGACCGGAACCGGCACGATCCAGAACGACGACCCCGACCCGACCGTGTCGGTCGGGGACGCCTCGGTGCTCGAGGGCGACACCGGCTCGACCACCCTCACCTTCCCGGTCACGCTCTCCGGGCCCAGCGGGCACGAGATCGACGTGGACTACGCGACCTCCGACGGCACCGCGACCGCGGGCAGCGACTACACGGCCACGAACGGCACGCTCGTGTTCGCGGCGGGTGAGACGACGAAGCAGATCCACGTCACCGTCGCGGGAGACTTCCTGGACGAAGGGGACGAAACGCTGACGGTGACCCTGTCCGCGCCCTTCAACGCCGACCTCGGAGCCAGCATCGGGACCGGCACCATCACGAACGACGACGCGGGGCCCAAGCTCGTCGTGACCGACGCGGTCGCGACCGAAGGCAACAGCGGAACGACGGCCCTCAC